>DOWN01000210.1:3620-7297 GCA_003519545.1 Bacteroidota bacterium | reverse complement strand
AAATAATATTTTTATATACTAATTTATCATTTTCACAAAATGAAGTAGATTCAGTTCAATATGAAACTGATGAAATTATGATCACAGGAACAAGAACTGAGAAAAAAATAATTGACATCCCTTATCCTGTTGATAGAATTGATAAAAGTCAGTTCAAATTCGAAAAGAAAAATGCCATTGATAATATACTCGGAGGTATTCCCGGATTATTTCTTGAATCAAGATATGGTAACCATGACGTAAGAGTTTCTATCAGAGGTTTTGGTTCAAGGTCTAACTCCGGTATAAGAGGTGTGAGAATACTTCTCGATGGAATTCCCGAATCAGAACCTGACGGACAAACGCGAATTGAAGCGATTGATTTTGAATCTGTCGGCAGAATTGAAGTTGTGAGAGGAAACTCGTCATCTTTATATACAAACGCTCCCGGTGGTGTGATAAATTTTATTAACGATGTATTTTTTACAACACCATTTGTACAAACCTTCAATGAATTTGGTCAGTATGATTTGAGAAATAACGGAATTAAAACCGGATTCATAAATAATGATTATCAGGGTTTATTAACTTATAAATATCATAACTATAAAGGTTACAGACCCCACAGTGAAGATTACTGGCACATACTTAATACAGTAGGCAGAGTCACACCGGGTGACAGAACTTCGCTTGATATATACGGATATTTTGTGAACGGATTAATCCGACTGCCGGGTTCATTAAACCTTGCTCAATGGAATCAAGATCCTTTTCAGGCAAATCCACAGGATGTAGCAAGAGATGCTTACAGAAGATCTAATAAAGGCAGAGTTGGTTTAAGATTTAACTGGGGCTTAGACAGAAATTATAACAATCAAATCGAAGTTCTCGGATATGGAACAATTAAATATTTTGAAAGAACAGCGGCAACGTTTAGAATCATTGACAGACACGGTGTTGGTGGTTCTCTTAAATATATAAATCGTTCAATGTTTGGCGAAAGAGAAAATGAAATTGCAGTGGGTTTTGATATTTTTTATCAGGGCGGACCAATTAGTGAATTTAATAACATCAACGGAAAAAAAGGTGATATTTTAATCGGACTAAATGATGAAACTATTGCGAACTATGGATTTTATTACAGCAATGATTTTCAGTTAATACCTGATAAGTTAAGTGTATTGCTAACGGGTAGATATGACAGAGTTACTTTTGATGCAAGAGATCAGATTCTCGCTGTGAGAAATTCCAAAAGAGTATTTGATGATTTTACACCAAAGTTTGCTCTTAATTATAAAGTTTTGCCAAACGTTGCGTTTTATACTTCCTACGGATTTTCATTTGATTCACCTGCAGGTAATGAACTTGATAACTATCCTACAAGTTCAAATCCGAATGAACTTTTAAATCCTGATTTGCAACCTCAGAAAACAGAAACTTTTGAAATCGGGACTAAAGGAAATATTGTAAATCCTAATTCAAAATGGCTTAATAATATTTTATATGAACTGACATTTTTTACTTATAAAATAAAAAATGAAATTGTTCCATTTGATGTTTTTGGAAATGTTTATTTCAGAAATTCAGCCCAGACAACAAGAAATGGTATTGAAGCAGGTTTTACAGTAAATATTTACAGAGGTTTGAATTATAATTTTTCATATACATTCTCTGATTTTAATTATGATAATTATAATGCAATCGTTATCACTGAAGATTCTCTTGGAAACTTAGTTACACAACAAACCGATTTATCCGGTAACATAGTACCTGCAGTTCCTAAACATAACATTAATATGCGTTTGAGATATGAATTTCCTGTTGTTGAAAACGTTACAGCATTTTCACAGTTCAGTTACAGACATATCAGCAGTATGTATGTTAACGATCAAAACGCCGCACAGACAAATGCATATAATGTAGTCAACGGCTTATTAGGTTTTGATTGGAGAATCGGAAAATTCAATATGGTGGTAAATGCAGGATTGAATAACATTACTAATAATACATATGTCGCGTTTATAAATATGAACGCTGCTAATAATAGATTCTATGAAGCGGGTGAACCTCAAAACTGGTTCGTCGGAGCAAATTTTGGATATACTTTGAAATAATTTATAACTCAATATAAATTTAAAGGGAATTATTCATAAAATAGAAAAAACCTTTTTTGGGTTTTATCTGCGAAAATGTTTCTTCATCTGTTCTAAAATAAACGATAAAAGAATTATGAATATTCCCTTTAAACTTTAATATATTGAAACTATTTTTAATAAAAAATGATTGAAATATACAGGAAATGTATCAATATGAAACTTAAATTTTTAACTATTTTTTGCCTTTTTGCTGCTTTTGAAATTAATGCAAACTCAACCCGTGATGCTTCAAGTTTATGGGATAATTTCAGAATCTATCCGAGCCAGGTATCTCAAACTGAAACTTTTATAACTTCTTCACCGGTAAATCCGAATTTGTTATTTGTCTCTGCAAATACAATAAATCTAAGTACAGCATTTGTCAGTGAAGGCGTTTACGTTTCAACAAACGGAGGTGTTAACTGGACAGGAAGTGATACTTGCACAGGACCTCCAATCGGTTTTCATAAAGGTGATCCGGGAATTGCAATAGATAAAAACGGGACTTTTATTATGACTCGTCTTGGATTTTTACCGGGATTATATTCTCATTTTTCAACTGATAATGGAGTTACCTGGTCTTCACAGAGAACTATTATTACAAGTGATCAGGACAGAGCAACTACAGCATCAGATCCCGTATCAACAAGTCCTTTCTATGGAAGAGTTTATACTGCATGGATAAAATTTGAACCTCCTTATCCTGTATTTTTTGCTTATACCGATAATGGTGCTTCCACTTGGTCAACTCCCGCCCAGGTTAATAATCCTGTTCAAAGAGGTCAAGGCGGTGATGTTGCAATTGGTCCAAACGGCGAAGTTTATTTAACATGGGCAAATGTAATTTCGGCTTCTCCTTTCACAGAAGATAAAGTCGGATTTGCGAGATCTTTAAATGGCGGAGGAAACTGGAATGTTTTGGAACAGGCTTATGATATGAACGGAATTCAAGGTGTATTACCTCAAAAAAATAATATAAGAGTAAACGGTTTGCCTAACATTGCCGTTGATAAATCAAATAGCCCGAGAAGAGGATGGATTTATATAGTTACAGGCGAAAAAAATTTGTTACCGGCCGGTACTGATCCTGATATAGTCCTTCACAGATCTACCGACGGAGGTGCTACTTGGAGCAGCGGAGTGAGAGTAAATCAAGACCCTATTAACAACGGAAAGATTCAGTATTTCCCTGCGATTGAAGTTGATAATAGCGGAGGAGTAAATATTATTTATTATGATGATAGAAACGTTCCTTCCAATGCGGCTGAAGTTTATCTTTCAAGGTCAACAGACGGTGGATTTACATTCAAGGATTATCAGATAAGTGACCATTCTTTTGTTCCGGTTCCAATCGGTGGATTAGGTCAGGGATATCAGGGTGATAACATTGATTTAATTGCAATTAATAATATTTTACAACCGGTTTGGATGGATAACTCAAGCGGAATATATCAAATCTGGACTTGCAGAATTGATTTGAATACAATTTCTGTAAATCAGATTAGCACTGAAGTTCCGGATAAATTTAATTTACGGCAAAATTATCCGAACCCATTTAATCCT
>DOWN01000210.1:3088-3446 GCA_003519545.1 Bacteroidota bacterium | reverse complement strand
GTTGAACTGAAAGTGTTTGATATAAACGGAAAAGAAGTTGGAAATCTTGTTAACAGTGAATTTTCTGCGGGTGAATATGAATATACATTTAATGGAAGTAACTTAACAAGCGGAATTTATTTTTATACTTTAAAAACAAATAATTTTTCTGAAACTAAAAAAATGACATTAATAAAATAACTAAAATGAAAAATATATTTATTATTTTGTGTGTTCTTTTAACAGCTTCATTTTTCTCAGGTTATTCTGATTCTGACGGAAGATTCAGATATGAAGATGTGAATGATAAAGTCATTAAAAGAACTGATTTATCAAATAACACTTACGTCTTATATATGAAAGGCGAAGTTATTTTGAT
>DOWN01000210.1:507-3015 GCA_003519545.1 Bacteroidota bacterium | reverse complement strand
TATTTTGAAATTTAAAACTCATTTAAATATTTCTACAGACGGAAAAAAATTCGGGATAAACAAACTGGATAATATTTTAAATGACAATTCGGTTTTAACTACTGAACAAAGATATAAAATTGCAGAGAGCAAAAGAAACTCTCTAAAAATGCTTAAAGATATTGAAAATGTTTATACCATTAAATTTGAATCAGGTCAAGATCCGATTGAAATGGCATATAAAATTTATATAGAAAATGCCGACATACTTGAATTTGCAGATGTAAATGTTGTTTATGAATCTGATTATATTCCGAATGATCCGAACATTAACCAGCAATATCACCTTTCGAGAATTCTTGCTTACAGTTCATGGGATTATACAAAAGGGGATACGAATGTCGTTATTGGAATTGTTGACAGTGGCAATGATATGGATCATCCTGACTTGGCAGCGAACATTAAATATAATTATAATGATCCCGTGAATGGTATTGATGATGATTTAAACGGATATACTGATGACTGGAGAGGCTGGGATTTTATAGGTGACGGTTCTGCAATGGATAATGATCCGAGTATTTTCGGAAATAATTGCGATCACGGTTCACACGTTGCCGGCTGTGCTTCTCAGGTAACCGATAATGGTGTTCATGGTGCCGGTATTGGATTCAAAACAAAACTTTTAATTTCAAAACACGGAAACGATAACGACTTCAGCGGTGCAGGTGGAACGAGTTTAATCTATAATTCCGATCAGGGAATATTTTATACAGGTCAGTTAGGAGCAAATGTAATTAACTGTAGTTATGGAAGTTCATTTTTCAGCGGAACTACTCAAAATGTTGTTAACATAGTTTGGGGAAATGGTGCTGTTATAGTTGCTTCTGCAGGAAATCAAAATGTGAATCAACCGAGATACCCTGCGAGTTATGATAATGTTGTGAATGTTGCTGCCACAAACAGTGGTGACATTAAAGCGAGTTTTTCAAATTACCATTCAACAGTTGATGTATCTGCACCAGGTGATGGTATCATCAGCACACTTTGGAATAACACTTACGCTAACTATAGCGGAACATCAATGTCTTCTCCAATTGCTGCAGGATTGGTCGCGTTAATAAAAGCAAAAAATCCTACCTGGAATAATACACAACTTGTTAACAGATTAGTTCTTGCTGTTGACAGTATTTATAATTTGAATCCCGGTTTTGTCGGAAATCTCGGTTCAGGCAGAATCAATGCTTTAAAAGCAGTTTCAGATTTACCATTAATTTCTTTAACTTCATCTGTTGCGAGTGATTCTTTATTGGGGAATCGTGACGGAGTATTTGAAGCAAACGAACAGGTAACAATTCAGGTTAATTATAAAAATACCTGGCTTGCAGGTACTAATGCAGTTATCAAACTTACTACTACAAATCCACACGTAGAAATTATAAAAGACAGCATAACGATTGGAAATGTTGCGGCTTATTCAACAGGTGCCACTACTGTTACAAACACATTTATAGTAAGAGCAAAACCAACTTGTCCATTTGATCAGAATGTAACTTTTAACTTAGTAAACACAACATCAGCAAACGGAGATCCGAATTCATCTGTTACAATTAAATTCAGACAAGGATTTGCTACTCACAATGTAAATAATCTTCAGTTATCAATGACACGTGATGGTGCAATTGGAAAAAAATCTGAAAATTATGGAACAGGGTTAGCAATTACAGGAACAACTGGAAATAATATTTTTGAAGGCGGATTTATGATAGGAAACAGCAATACAAAAGTTTCTGATGTAAGCCGTAGAGCAAGTGGTGGAGCGTTTTCAGATACAGATTTTGTATCAACTTCAGTTTATAGTTTAACTACTCCGGGAATTTATTCATCACAGGATGGAATAACAACCTTTACAGATGACGGAGCGGGTAGCAATAAACTTGGCGTAACTGTAGAAGCGAGAAGTTTTGCATTCAATACAGTTTCAGATCAAAATTATATAATCTTAAGATACAGAATTAAAAACACAAGCGGCGGAACTTTGAGTAATTTATACGCGGGTACATTTATGTTTTATCAACCTGGAGGTGTGATTACTAATAATACAGTTACTGTTGATACATTGAACAGACTTGGTTATGCGTTTAATAACAATGCATCACTTCCTCACTTAGGTGTTTCGCTTTTAACTAACCAGACTTTAAACTTTTCACCGGTAGTAGGTACCAACGTAACAAACGGATTTACAACTGAAGAGAAATGGCAAGCATTAAGCAGCGGTGTTAATATGACTCCGTTAGGTCCGGGAATAAATTCAATGTGTATATCAGCAGGACCATTTACGCTTAATAATAACGAAGAAACAGTAGTAGCATTTGCAATATTAAAAGGATC
The DNA here is from genome assembly GCA_003519545.1 of Bacteroidota bacterium. Classification (GTDB taxonomy): domain Bacteria; phylum Bacteroidota; class Ignavibacteria; order Tepidaquicellales; family Tepidaquicellaceae; genus UBA9002. The sequence goes on along the minus strand of DOWN01000210.1, from coordinate 645 downwards.
TGATTTAAATGATATAAAATTAAATGCTACACTTGCGAGAACGAAATATTTAACCATTCCAATTTCAGTTGAGCAGATTTCTTCATTAGTTCCGGATAAATTTGAATTAAATCAAAACTATCCGAATCCATTTAATCC
>DOWN01000210.1:0-322 GCA_003519545.1 Bacteroidota bacterium | reverse complement strand
TTCAGTTGTTAAGTTGAATATATTTGATGTAGCAGGAAGGGAAGTTGCAAAACTTGTAGATAATGAATTGACACCGGGAGTGTATGAATATGCCTTTAATGGTAGCGGACTTTCAAGTGGAGTATATTTCTATAGATTAGAAACAGGATTCTTCACAGAAACAAAACGAATGGTATTGGTGAAATAGAAATTTTAAATTTATTATAATTATTATTTAAGGTGTGATTTGATGTATAATCGCACCTTTTTTATTTTTTGAATATTCATTAATTTAATATTTTAAATCATACAATTAAGAATATAGAAAGATATTTTATTTTTT
>DOWN01000224.1 GCA_003519545.1 Bacteroidota bacterium | reverse complement strand
GGAAAAGAATTATCACCACCTGACAAAACAAATAAAAATATTTTTTTTGCCGAAAGCGGAATTATCTGAAAAATTTTTTACTCTCCGACATACTTATCATCCTTTTGTTTTCTAAACGCAAAAAAATGTTGTTTTATATAAGCAACTGAGTCATGATAAATTACTTTAAAAAAGTGTTTTATTTTTCCGTCTTTTTCCGGAGGCACATCATGAATAGTTACAGGGCTTAACGGAAATTCAGGTGTATCACTTAGTCCGTATTTTTTAGGTTTTTGTTTTTCAGGATTCGGATAAAAAGCAGTTCCAAACATCCAGTCCCAAATTGCAAGTTTAGTTCCGTAATTATTCTGATATTCTCTGCCCTCATCGTCAGAATGGTGCCAGCGATGCATCTCGGGACCATTGATAAAATATTGTAATTTACCCAGCCGGACATCTATATTGGAATGTATAAACATTCCCCAAACTGCCGAAATCATACCTTTAATCAAAGCAACCTCAGGAGCAGCCCCGAGTAAAATAATTGGTGCAAATTCAACCGTTTGATTTATCAAAATTTCAAGCGAATGTGAGCGGGAACCTGATAGCCAGTCAACTGTTCTAGGTGAGTGATGTGCTTCGTGAAGCCGCCATAGTAAAGCGTTATTATGCTGCCATCTGTGAAACCAGTAGATGTAAAAATCGTGAGTAATAAGAAAAAATAAAACCTGAGCCCAAACAGGGATGCCCAGATTTTCCATAACACTATAGTTATATAAATCAGTGTTATCTTTTATGTAATTGAGAAATCCAAAAATGATTAAACCGAGCAGATAACTTTGAACTATTGTATATAAAATAAAATCATAAAAAAATCCTTCTCTGAAAAGTTTTTGTCCTTTAGTATAAGGGAAAAATCTTTCCAGTAAAATCATAATTAAAGCAGCACCTGCAACTATAAAATAGGATAAAGTCTGTAAGTCCATATACAAAATTATTGAGAAATTAAAAATTATTAAATGGATTAAGAAATCAATTCCGTTAGATTCATTGCACCAAGAATTACAGCAGGAGAGCCTTGTCCGGGAAAAACCGAATCACCAACCATATAAAAATTTTTTAAAGGGGTGAACGATGATGGAAAACTAAAAATATTTTTTGAAATATCAGACGGAATTCCCCCGACAAACCCGTTATATCTTTTCGTATAGAACTCAAAAGTTTTTGGAGATCCTGAAAGTTTATATTTTTTCTCACAGTTTTTAAAATTTACAAATGAATTGTTTAATAATTCCATTTTTTCATTTTCAAAAATTTTTTTGTTTTTAATATACTCTTCTTTTTCCATTTTCTTCCATTTTTCAGGGTTACTTAAGTGAGTTGAAATGGTTATTGTTCTCCAGCCTTCAGGTGCTTTTTCAAAATCATTCTTCATTGATAAAGAAACAAATATTGATGCGTTTCCTGTGACCTGACTTTTATAATGTATCTGATGATAAAGAGTATTGAAGTCTTCAAAATTATCTTCAACCGCAAAATAAAGTGTATAAGCACCCCAAGCATCAGGATAACTTTTTTTAATTTTTTCAAAATGAGATTTTAGTTTTTTATCGGAAACAATATCACCGGTATTCCAAACTGTTATGTTAGAAATAAAATTTTTTGAAAAATAAAATCCTTTAGATGTCTTAACTTTAAATAAACCGTTTTCAAAATCAGTTTTTTCAACCCGGTGTTTAAATTTTATTATACCACCTTTATTTTCAAATTCATCCTGAATTGCCTGAGAAAATTTTTGTATTCCACCTTTCATATAATATGTATCCGATGGATAAGCCAAGCCCATAGAGGCGAAAAGGAATGGGACTTTCACGGGAGGAGACTGAAATGTAATCAAAAGTTGCTGATTTATAAACAACATAAAGTCTTCGTTCTGATGAAGGTTATATTTTTTCAGAATTTTATAAGTATCTGTAAAAAGATAATATAAAAGATTCAGATTTTTCGGATTTTTTGGAAGTTTAAATAAATCTTTAAATTTTTGAGGAGGAAATTTTTTTAACTTTCCTGTCATCAGATATGCTTTTGATTCAAGTTTATAAATCAAATCCCAAAAATTATTAAAATTTAATTTTTGTTTCTCATCAGCATCCGGTGTTAAAAATTTTTTTAAAACTTCATTAAGCCATTTAACTTTATCAGCATACCGGAATATTTTTTTACCGTTTGGTAAATGAATTAAAATTCCGGTATCCTGTTTGATTAATTTGTTTTTAAGTTTATTTTCAAGATCTGTAATTTTCAAAAAATTATCTAACGGTCTTCCATTTTCAAGACCGCTGAGTGTGGTTGCCCCGACATCAAAAATAAATTCACCTTTTGGATTTAATTTTGAAATTCGTTTAAAATCTGAAGCACATCCCCCGCTTTTGACATGAGATTCAAGGATTAATACTTTGTAATTTTTCTGTTGTAATAATAAACCTGCGGATAACCCGCCAAAACCGGAACCGGCAATAATATAGTCGTAAATCACGATGTTAATAACTATTTTTACATAAATTTAGTTCATTGATAATTCTTATTAATATAAGTAAATTTCATACTAATCTACAAAAAATTTAACCGTTTATCTGATGAAATTTAAAACTACTGCGGAAGAATTTATTAACGCAATTAATAAATTAAGTTCAGTAATTCCTACCCGATCTACTTTACCTATTTTAGACAATGTATTGTTTGAACTTGAAGGAAATAAACTGGTGATGCTTGCTTCAGATTTGGAAATATTCGTAAGATCATCACTCGAAGTTGAAGGAAAACAAGACGGAAGAATTGCAGTGGATGCAAAAAGATTGTTAAATTTTGTCAGAACCCTTAAGAACGAAGATTTAAATATTGAAGAAGCAGACGGTTCTAAGTTAATTGTAAAAACGAAAAAAAGTAAATTCACATTTCCGTGTGAATCAGCTGATGATTTTCCTTTGCCCGAAGAGAATGATCTTGATAATAAAATTTCGATTGACGGCGGATTGCTGAAAAGATTTATAGGAAAAGTTATTCATGCGGTTAATACTGATGCAATAAGAAGAAATATGTCCGGAGTTTTATTCGATATAAGAAAAGATCAGTTAAGACTTGTTGCGACTGACGGTTTCAGACTGGGAAAAATTATAAAAGAAAATTTTGACCACCCTGAAATTAAAGACAGTAAACTTGTTGTTCCCACAAAGACATGTAATCTTTATTTAAGGTTAAATGAAAATCAACCTGCAGATTTAATGTTCAATGATAATACAATTAAGTTTGTTTTTGGTGATGCGGAAATTATTTCAAAACTAATTGATGACACTTTCCCGAATTACGAATCTGTAATTCCAAAAGATAATGACAAAACTTTAAAAACAAATTCATCTGATATTCAACAATCATTGAAGCGTGCTCAGATAGTTGCTGATAATATAACTCACAGAGTTAAACTTGAAATCAAAAATGATTTGCTTCAGATAAAGGCAGATAATCCGGAGATAGGGGCTGAGGGTGAAGAATCTATTGACTGCACATTTGTATCAAATGATAAGTCAGGTGAAAATTTTGATGAAAAACCATTTTCGATTGCCTTTAATGCGGGTTTTTTACTTGAATGCTTAAGTCAGATTGAAACAGAAGAAGTGATTATGAATTTTACAACTTCTTCCAAAGCGGCAATTGCAGTTCCGACTGAACAAAACGAAAATGAAAATTTTATGGAACTTGTTATGCCTGTCAGAATAAGTTAATAAGTTGATATTAAAAAAGCTTCACCTCAATAACTTCAGAAATTACAGTTTTTTAGAATCAGAATTCAACCGTAAGTTTAATTTTATTTACGGAGATAACGGTAACGGAAAAACAAATATACTTGAAGCGATTTCATTTACATCTTCAGCAAAAAGTTTTATTGGTTCGGGTGAATCTGACTGTCTGAAACAAAACGAGAATTTATTTTTAATCAGGGCTGAATTTGAAAATTCATATTCAAATAATGAAAATTGTGTAATTGAATATGATAATGTTCTTAAAAAGAAAAATGTTTCGGTAAACGGTGAGAAAATAAGCAGTGTATCATCTGATTTTTTTGGAAAATTTCCTCTTGTATATTTAACTCCACATAGTCTTGAGATTTCTTATGGGAATCCTTCCGAAAGAAGAAAATTTTTTGATATACTTATCTCTCAGTCGAGTAAACTTTATCTTGAAGATTTAAAAACTCTTAATAAAATATTAAAACAAAAAAATTTTTTATTAAAAGAGTTTACAGTTTTTAAAAAATACGGAATTAACGAGTTTAATAATTTACTTGATGTTTATAACAGGAAGATATGTGATACCGGTGCGGAAATAATTTTAAAAAGACTTTTGTTTCTTGATGAATTTAAAAATGAATTTGATAAAAGTTATAATTTTTTGATTTCAGAATCAGGTTCAGCAAGGATAGATTATTATTCGGAAATTTTAAGCGATGTAAATGAAACCGGAAATTTAAATTTTAAAGAAATTAAAATTGATTTCATTTCCGATAAGATTAAAGATTCTCTTGAAAAGTTTAAAGATCAGGAAATTTCAAAAGCCGTATCCCTGATAGGTCCGCAAAGAGATGATTATATTTTTAGAATTATAAAAACCGGCGGCACTTTTGATTTAAAAAATCACGGTTCACAAGGTGAACATAAAACTTTTATTGTCGCACTGAAACTTGCAGAGTATGAGTATTTAAAAAATAATAATCTTAACACTCCCGTTTTATTGCTTGATGATATTCTGTCAGAACTGGATGAAAATAGAGTGTCTCAGATAATTTCACATTTAAAAGATTACGGACAGATTTTTTTAACAACGACGGAAAAAAATTATCTTAACGGAATAAAAAAGTTTTATGAGGAAAAAGAAATAGGTGTGTATTTTGTAAAAAACGGAATTCTTACTTCTGAAAGTTAAAATGAAAACAGTTTCTGAAAAAAACAGAATGAATAAAACAGTTAATCTCAGAGATGAGATTAATGATTTTATGAAACATATTGGGATGGATGACAAAATGCAGGAGATAAAGATATTGAATGTGTGGGAAGAGTGTGTTGGCGAAACAATTTCAAAATTTTCAACTCCTGTAAGAATTCAAAAAAATAAATTATACGTGAAAGCAGAAAATCCGGTATGGCGTTATGAACTTGCAAACCAAAAAGAAGAAATTATAAAGTTGTTAAATAAAAATTTAAATAAAAAATTAATTAAAGAAATAGTATTTATATAAAATTATGGCAGACAATTCATATAAAGAGAGTGACATTAAAGTATTAAAAGGACTTGAACACGTAAGAAAAAGACCTGCGATGTATATAGGTGATGTCTCTTCAAGAGGACTACACCACCTTGCATACGAAGTAGTAGATAACTCAATTGATGAGGCACTTGCCGGCTTTGCAACTAAAATATCTGTAACCATTAACAAAGACGGCTCGGTAACTGTTGAAGATAACGGAAGAGGTATTCCTGTTGGTATTCACCCTACAGAAAAAAAATCTACTCTTGAAGTTGTAATGACACAACTTAATGCCGGCGGTAAGTTCGACAGAAATACTTATAAAGTATCCGGTGGTCTTCATGGAGTTGGTGTTTCAGTCGTTAATGCTCTCAGTGAGTGGCTCGAAGCGGAAGTTTACCGTGACGGAAAAATTCATTATCAAAAATATGAAAGAGGTGAACCTGTAACAAAAGTTAAAGAAACAGGGAAAGTAAAAGAGAAAACGGGAACGCGTGTTACTTTTTATCCGGATAAGGAAATTTTTAAAGATATAAATTTTAAATATTCAACTCTTGAAGACAGACTTAGAGAACTTGCATATCTTAATAAAAGTCTGACGATAAGAATTAAAGATGAAAGAAATAAAAAGGAAAATGAATTTCATTATAAAGGCGGCATAATTGATTTTGTAAAATATCTGGATGAAAATGAAAAATCTCTGACAGGCAAACCCGTTTATGTAGAAGGTAATAAGGATAATATTCAGGTGGAAGTAGCGTTTCAGTATAATGAATCTTTCAACGATAATATTTACACTTTTGTTAACAATATAAATACACACGAAGGTGGTACACACCTTGAAGGTTTTAAATCTGCTCTTACGAGAACTTTAAATTTCTTTGCTTCAAAAAACAATCTGATTAAAAACGATAAGATTAATTTAACGGGGGATGATTTCCGTGAAGGATTAACCTGCGTTATCAGTACTAAAGTGCCTGAACCTCAGTTTGAAGGACAGACAAAGACAAAACTTGGAAATAGTGAAGTGAAAGGAATTGTTCAGACAGTAGTGAATGAACAACTCGGAAATTTTCTTGAAGAGAATCCATCCGTAGCAAGAAAAATTATTGATAAAGCGGTAAGGGCTGCTGAAGCAAGAAGAGCTGCCCAGCTTGCACGTGAAACTGTCAGAAAGAAAAATTCAATAGACAGTTTTGGTTTACCCGGAAAACTTGCGGACTGTTCCATTTCAGATCCTGAACAGTGTGAACTCTATATGGTTGAGGGTGATTCAGCGGGTGGCTCTGCAAAGCAAGGCAGAGACAGAAGATTCCAGGCGATTCTTCCTCTTAAAGGTAAAATTTTAAATGTTGAAAAAGCAAGAATTAATAAAATTCTTGAAAACGAAGAAATAAAAAATATTATAACGGCAATCGGGGCAGGAATCGGAAACTCTGATGAGTTTGATGTTTCAAAAGTCAGATACGGAAAAATAATTTTGATGTGTGATGCGGATGTTGATGGTTCACATATCAGAACTTTATTGCTTACATTTTTTTACAGACATATGAGGGAAGTTATTGATGCCGGTAAGTTGTATATTGCTCAGCCACCATTATATAAAATCAAAAAAGGCAGACAGGAATTTTATGCATATGATGATGCGGAGAGAGATTCGATTTTAAAATCTTTAAAGATTGATAAAAATAAAATAAAGGCAGAGGTGACACCGGAAGGTGAATTGAATGAAATAGTTGAAGATGAAACAGGTGCGGTTCCTGACGGAAGAGTTGCTATCTCAAGATTTAAAGGTTTAGGTGAAATGAATCCGGAACAACTCTGGAGCACAACAATGAATCCGGAAACAAGAACAATACTTCAGGTTACAAACGAAAATGCATCTGCAGCAGATAAAATGTTCAGAGTTCTTATGGGTGAAGAAGTTGAGCCGAGAAGAAAATTCATTGAAGAGAATGCTAAATATGCAAATATTGATGTATAAATAATTTTAATTAAATTATTCAAATAAAAAAAATCGGAGCAATTCACTTCGATTTTTTTATAACCGTAAAAAATTTGGAAGAAATACTAAAAGCAATTGTTTATGGGGTGATTCAGGGAGCAACGGAATTTATCCCAATCAGTAGCACGGCTCATTTAAGAGTAGTTCCTGCACTTCTCGGTTGGCAAGATGAAGGTGCGGCATTTACTGCTGTTATACAGTTAGGCACACTCATTGCAACATTCATATATTTCAGAACGGATATTTCAAATTTAGTGAAAGGATTTTTATCGGCTTTTAAAAAGAAAGATTTTTTTACTAATCCTGATTCAAGATTGTTTTTGTTTATAATTATCGGAACTATACCTATTTCGATTTTTGGATTAACTTTTAAAAAATTTATTGTAGGAGATGCAAGAGGATTATATGTTATCAGTGCTGCTTTAATTATACTTGCAATAATTCTGTTCATTGCAGAAAGAGTTGCTACAAGAAAAAAAGATTTAAAAGACATAACTTTAAAGGATGCAATTATCATTGGTTTTGCACAGGCGATGGCTTTAATACCGGGAAGTTCACGAAGCGGTGTCACCATAACAGCAGGATTATTTTGCGGATTGAAACGTGATGTATGTGCAAGGTATTCTTTTTTGCTAAGCATACCTGCAATTTCTTTAAGTGGTCTATATGAATTGTATTCAGAAAGAGAAATGTTGTTAAGCGAAAGTTTGCTGCCGTTAATAGTTGCTACGGTTGTAGCAGGTATAACAGGATATATTGCAATTGATTTTCTTTTAAAATTTTTAAGAACTCGAAGTAATTTTATATTTATTGTTTACAGAATTATTCTCGGTATTATAATTATTATATTAGTATCAACAGGTGTTTTAAGTAATTTAGGTTAATAGAATTAAAATCCAATGTCAGTTTATTTATTCAATACATTAACGAGAAGTAAAGAAGAGTTTATCCCAATAGAAAATGGGAAAGCAAAGATATATTGCTGTGGACCAACGGTTTATAATTATCAGCATATCGGAAATTTGCGAACTTTTCTTTTTGAAGATATTTTAAAACGTGTTTTGATGTATAACGGATTTGAAGTTACTCATGTTATGAATATAACCGATGTCGGACATTTGGTTTCGGATGAAGATGAAGGTGATGATAAGATGGAGCTTGGTGCAAGCAGAGAAGGAAAAACTGTTTGGGAAATTGCCGAGTATTATACTGACGTTTTCAAAAAAGATTTACAAAGATTGAATATACTTTTTCCTGATGTATTTTGTAAAGCAACAGATTATATAAATGAACAGATTTCGATGATAAAATGTCTTGAAGAAAAAGGATTCACTTATAAAACATCAGATGGAATTTATTATGATACGTCAAAGTTTCCTGATTACGGAAAACTTGCAAAACTTGACCTTGAAGGACTGAGAGCAGGCGAGCGTGTGGAATTTTCAGATGAGAAAAAAAATCCGAGTGATTTTTCCGTGTGGAAATTTTCACCAAAAGATAAAAAAAGACAAATGGAGTGGGATTCTCCATGGGGAGTAGGTTTTCCGGGTTGGCATATAGAGTGTTCTGCAATGAGTACAAAATTTCTTGGAAATCATTTTGATATACATTGCGGAGGAATTGACCATATCCCGGTTCACCACACTAACGAAATTGCACAGACTGAAGCTTGCACAGGTGAGAAGTTTGTTAATTACTGGTTACATGGTGAATTTTTAAATATGGGTGATGTAAAAATGTCAAAATCATCAGGTGACTTTCTTACTTTGCAGAAATTAATTGAAATGAAATATGACCCAATGCATTACAGATATTTTTTATTATCCGCCCATTATTCTACCAAGTTAAAATTTACTTTTGAAGCACTTGATGCCGCTAAGAGCGGATACGACAGACTGCTTACAAATGTTTTAAAAATTAAAAATTCAGTTTCAGAAATAAAAACAACTGAAAATACATTTAAAGAACATGAAAAATTCAAAGCATTTATAAATGATGATTTAAATATCCCGAGAGGTTTAGCCCAGTTGCAACAGGTTATTTCTTCAGAATTATCAAACGAAGAAAAATTATTTTTAATTTATGAGTTTGATAAAATATTAGGATTTGGTTTTAAAGATGCAGAAGAAAAACCAAAAGATGATATAGATATTCCTTCAGAAATTATAACTCTTGTAGAAAATAGAATTGAAGCAAAAAAGAATAAAGATTATAAAAGAGCAGATGAGATAAGAAATGAACTAAAAGAAAAAGGATTTGAAGTGATTGATAAGAAAGACGGATATGAGATTAAAAGATTATAAAAAAAGGGGCATAAGCCCCTTTTTAATTTGATTTATTTTCCTGAATTATTTCCCGGAATACAGTTTGTCAACGCCTTTACAACATTATTCATTTTTGGAGTCCACTCTTCATTTTGCTGAGATGGAAATTCAATTTTTCTTGGTGGCTGATCGGTATTAGGATCTGCATTCTGAACTGTAAGAATTACAGTGTTAGATGAACCTCCAATTTTCATATTATCAGTTTTCATAGAATTAGGGTCAGCAGAAATCAGTTTGTATTTATTGATATAAGATACAAGTTTATTGAATTTACTTTTACTTACAGTGAAACTGTAAGTTGTGTCTGTCCCAGCACCTTTGCTTGTATAGGTTGCGTTTCTTTCATTATCAATAGTAAGAGTCCAAGTTGATTGATATTGAGGAGACACCGGACCTGATGAATAAGTTAAAGATATAATTGTCCATTTATCTTTTGCTAATGCAAAAGAAGAGAATGAAAAGATAAATAAGATTAATAATAATTTTTTCATAATAATTTTAATTTCACAAAGATAAAATATTCATTTAATAAATGGAATTGCAAACGGATTGTATAAAAGAATTATGTGTTCAAAATTGAATTTATAGATTGATTCAAAAGGGTTAAATTGAATAAATAAACAATTAATGGAAATAAAATTTCACGGACATTCATGTGTGCAAATTGGAAGTGATGAAAATTCAATTATCATCGATCCATTTCTCACCGGCAATCCTATTGCCAACGCAAAGGCAAAAGATATAAAATGTAAATATGTAATCCTTACTCATGGTCATGCGGATCATTTTGGCGATACTCTCGAAATTGCAGGCGATAATGATGCACTTATAATTGCTACTGCAGAAATTTCATATTACTGCGAAAAGATGCACAGAAAATCACATGCTATGAATCTCGGAGGATCTTTTACATTTCCTTTTGGAAAAGTAAAACTCACTCTTGCTCACCACTCTTCTTCGTTACCTGACGGCTCTTATGCAGGTGACCCGGCAGGAATTCTACTCAATATAGAAGGTAAAACGATTTATCATGCTGGAGATACGGCATTATTTTATGATATGAAATTAATAGGCGAATCAGGAAAAATTGATTATGCTTTTTTACCAATTGGTGATAACTTCACAATGGGCATTGATGACGCAGTTAAAGCGGCAGAATTATTAAATGCGGATACAATTATTCCAATTCATTACAACACTTTTGAAGTTATAAAACAAGATGCAAATGAATTCAAAAGAAAAATAGAATCAATCGGAAAAAAATGTGTTATAATGTCACCGGGTGAAACTATAAAAATATAATCTGATTAAATGGCAAAGATAATATCCATAGCAAATCAAAAAGGTGGAGTGGGAAAAACCACTACGGCAGTAAATCTATCGGCTTCTCTTGCTCATTACGGCAAGAAAATTTTATTAATAGATTCCGATCCGCAGGCAAATGCTACAACGGGCGTAGGAATATTAGCGAATGATGACGGAAAAACAATATATGAAATTCTTGTAACTAATCAACCGATTTCTCAGTCAATTAAAAAAACAAGTATTGAAAATCTTGATTTGATTTCTTCAAATGTGAATACATCAGGTGCAGAAATACAACTTGTTGAAATAATTTCACGTGAGAGAGTCTTAAAAAATAAATTAATAAATTTTCTTAATGATGCGGCATCCGATGAAAAATATGACTTTATAATCATAGATTGTCCACCGTCACTCGGATTGATTACAGTGAACGCATTGACAGCAGCAAACTCTGTTTTGATTCCTGTGCAGTGCGAGTATTATGCGCTTGAAGGTTTATCACAACTTTTAAACACAGTTAAAAATGTTAAAAGTTATTTCAACCCTGAACTTATGATTGAAGGATATCTTTTAACTATGTTTGATGCGAGACTTAAACTTGCAAATCAGGTTGAGACTGAATTAAGAAAGTTTTTTGAAAACAAAGTTTATACGACAAAAATTTTCAGAAATGTAAAAATAGGTGAAGCACCAAGTTTTGGCAAGCCTTTAATTAAATATGATCACGAGTCAGTCGGAGCAAAGAATTATCTTGAACTTGCGAGAGAATTTCTTGAGAAAAACAATATGACGTTTTCTGATCCTGCTGAAATTAAAGAGGATAACCAGCAAAACAACAACAACAATATAGAAAAAACTATTACGGATTTTCCAATAGAAGGATAGAAATATGGATACAAAAGATAACAGACTTGGTAAAGGTTTATCGGCAATTTTCGGAGAGAAAAATCTTGAATTTCCTGAAATAAAATCTGAACCTAAAAATGATACTCTGATAGATATTGATAAAATTGATTTAAATCCAAATCAACCGAGAGAAGAATTTACTGATGCTGAACTTAATGAATTAAAAAACTCGATCAAAGAATACGGATTGTTAAACCCTGTGACTGTAAAACTATCTAATGATAAACAAAGATATATCCTGATTGCAGGTGAAAGAAGATTAAGAGCAACAAAACTTTTAGGCGAGAGTAAGATCAAAGCATCTGTAATTGATAAAGAAGATATAAGTAATATGGATCTTGCCGTTCTTGCAATTATAGAAAATATACAAAGAGAAGATTTAAATCCCGTTGAATTGTCAAATTCATATCAGATGTTGATTGATAATTACGGATTAACACAGGAGCAACTTTCAGAAAAAGTTAAGAAACAACGAAGCACAATTGCAAATATTTTAAGATTACAAAAATTACCGGCAGAGATAAAAGTTTCTTTGAAAAAAAATGAAATCTCTGAAGCACATGCAAGAGTATTATTGAGAGTTGAAGATAAAGAAAAACAAATTGATTTATGGCGGAAGGTAATCTCCGAAAAAATTCCTGTAAGGACTCTCGAAGAACTTACTAAATCAGGAGTTAAGGAAAAAACCCGTAAACCGAAAATCAGTCCGGTATTGTGGGATCCTCAGAATGAAAGGAACGAGGATAAACTCAGAAGATTTTTTGGAACAAGAGTTAAAATAAACAAAAAAAGCAAGGATACGGGAGAGATTGTGATAGAGTATTACAATTTAAATGATCTCGAAAGAATTCTTGATAAATGTGATTAAAAAAATATGAAAACAAGATTAGTCTCACACATCATAGCACCAGCAATCGGACCTTATTCACAGGCGATTCAGTTTGGAGATTTTATATATACATCAGGTCAGATACCAATGGATATGGAGGGTAATCTGAGAGGAAATGATATAAAGAGCCAGACGAGAGTAGTGTTACAGAATTTAACTCACTTACTTGAAGATAATAATTCATCATTGGGGAATGCTTTAAAGGTTACGGTTTATTTAACCGATATGAATAATTTTTCTGCTATGAATGAAGTATATTCGGAATATTTCAGTGAATCATTACCTGCGAGAACTACAGTTGAAGTTTCAAGATTGCCAAAAGATGTATTAATAGAAATTGATTGTATTGCTCACGTAAATGTGAAAAAAGGATTGCTTGGTAAGTTTGGAAAGTAAGAACTTTCCCTTTAATAAAATTAAAGGGAAAGGAAAATTATGAAAGTTTATTAACTTTTTTGGTAAGTTTAGACTTTTGATTAGCCGCTTTATTTTTATGAATTATACCTTTAGTTGCTGCTCTATCGAGTAATTTGGTAGTTTTTTTCAGTTCTTCAGTTGCTTTAGATTTATCTTTTAAATCAACAACATTTTTAACGGCACGTTTTAATAAAGCCTTATATTTTTTATTTC
>DOWN01000123.1:5706-8992 GCA_003519545.1 Bacteroidota bacterium | reverse complement strand
CTTCAGCAATTAATCTTTGGAATAATGCAAATAAATAAGCCACTTGACCTTTAGCATCACACGAGCCACGCCCTTTAATAATATCTGCCGAAATGATCGGAGGAATATAAGGCGGAACAGTATCTAAATGAGAACAAAAAATTATTTTGGGATTTCCCTTTTTATAAAAAATATTTTTTCTACCGTTAGAAGTTTTTTGGATTTCAATTTCACACTCATTTACTTTATATTTTTCATATATAAATTTTACAAGTTCATTTTCATGTCCTGAAGTTGAATCAAAAAGTAATATATCTTCTAAAAATTTTAACATATCAGAAAATAATTTATTTTTTGTTCAAATTAACTGCATTACAGATTATATTTTTATTAATTAATTTGATGACTTATGAAATTATTTGAAGTCTACAGTCAAATTAAAACTGAACCTGTTCGTGCCAAAGGTGTTTTTTTATTTGATAAAAACGGAAAAAAATATTTAGATTTTTTTGGAGGACATGCAGTTATCTCCATTGGTCATTCACATCCCGAATATATAAAAAATCTTTCCAAACAATTAAAGAAAATATCGTTTTATTCTAATGCTGTTATAAATTCTCTTCAGATAAAGTTTGCAAAAAAACTTGGAAAGATTTCAGGTTATGAAGATTACAGTTTGTTTCTTTGTAATTCAGGTGCAGAAGCAAATGAAAATGCCATGAAGTTAGCATCATTTCAAAACGGAAAGAAAAAAGTAATTGTCTTCACAGGATCATTTCATGGAAGAACCTCTTTGGCAGTTGCCGCAACAGATAATCCAAATTTAAGAGCAGAAATTAATAAAACAGATAATATCATTTATTGCGATTTGAATGATAAATCAAAAATTGAAAATATTTTCAGCCGTGAAGAAATTTCTTCTGTATTAATTGAAGGGATACAGGGGGTTGCAGGAATAAAATCAGCAGATATTGAATATTGGAATTTTCTTAGAGATATTACAAATAAGCATAATGCTTTACTAATTGCGGATGAGATTCAATCAGGATACGGAAGAACAGGAAAATTTTTTGCACATTCATTTACTGATGTAAAGCCTGATATTATTACAATTGCAAAAGGAATGGGTAATGGATTTCCGATGGGAGGAGTTTTGATTTCACCGGTAATTAATTCCAAAATTGAAATGCTTGGTTCCACATTCGGTGGTGGTCATCTCGCTTGTGTTGCCGGACTTACTGTGCTTGATGTAATTCAAAAAGAAAACCTGATGAAAAATGCAAGAAAATCAGGTGAATATTTAATCGGAAAATTAAAAAAACTAAACAACGTAAAAGAAATCCGTGGCAAAGGTCTGATGCTTGGGATAGAGTTTAATGCAGATACTCAAAAAATTAGAAATACTCTTTTAAACGATTATAAAATATTCACAGGTATTTCCTGGGATAAAAAAACGTTAAGAATTTTACCTCCATTGAATGTAAAAAAATCTGAACTGGATATTTTCATTAAGTCACTCGAAAAAACATTAAAATCTTGCACTGACACCGATAGTAGGTAAAATCGGAATCATCCCTACGGTGCGATATTTCACTTCATAATTATTATCTAAATAAAAATCATAACCTAAAATATTCGTTCTGTTATATGCGTTTATAACATCTATATAAAAAGACCAGTCAGTCTCCCAAAATCTTGTATATGCGGTGAATCTCACATCAAGTCTGTGGTAGTCAGGTTTTTTATCCGTATATTTATTTGCTTCACCTCCAAAATCTAAATCAAAGATTACTCTTCTGTTAATAGGGTTAACAACCAAACTGTCATTTACTATTCTCGGAGTTATACCGACAGGAAATGTGAACGGAAAGTTTGTTGCGTATTGCCATCTCGCTCCGATTTCAAGCCAAGAATTAACTCTGTAATTTAATACAATATTGAAGACGTGTCTTTGATCAAACCTGAATGGCTTTGTAATTCCATAACTGCTTCTGTCTGAAAATGACAAAGAATAATTCACCCAACCGTAGAACTTTGTTTTAGGACTTAAATATTTTTTTTCAAGACTGAATTCAAATCCATAAGAATTTCCCGAGCCAAGATTAACCGGAATTGGAGTAAGTGAATCATAAGGAATCTTGTTTTGTGACCTTACCCAACTACTCGGATCACTTATGTAAGAAGGGTCTGTAATTGTCGGATCTGCAAGAGTGAATTCATACTTTTCAGCCGGGACTCTGTTTTGCACGATTAAATTATCAAACTTTTTATAATAGGTTTCAAATTTAGAGAGCCATTCATTGTTTAACCATCTTTCTATGCCTGCTACTATGTGAATACTTCTTTCTGCATCGAGTGTTTTTCCAACTTCAGGAGTTATGTCAAAAAAAGTCTGACCATCTACAAGTTTTTCATATCCCGGAGATTGATAATATAACCCCGTGGATGTTCTGATTGTCGTCAATGGATCAATTACATATCCAAAATTTATTCTCGGAGAAAAATAAAATTTATTTAACAATGAATAATAATCAACTCTGAATGACGGCTGATAATAAAATTTTTTATTTATATCAAACCTTGACTGAGCATATATATTAGCCCTGTAATTATCATTTCCCGTCAGATTAAAATTTTCAAGCAATGCCTGTGAATTAGGAAAAGTTCTGATAATTGCTTTAAACTGTTCATCTAAATCAAGTTTATATTCAAGATCAGTTCTTATAATATCAAAACCCGCACCGAATTCAAACTTTCTGTTACTTTTATCTATGTAAACAGATTTATTTGTTAAAGAATATTTTCTGAAGAAATATTTTGAATCAAAATTTAATCCGAGTAATGCACCAATTTGTTTTAAACTGTCACGCTGTTCCGGTGATAAATTTTGTTTGTCAATTAACGGATCTAATATATCTCCTTCAAATTCATTATCACCTGAGTTTCTATACCAACTTAAAGTTGTCTTTGTAGCAAAACTTGTGGATGGAAAATATTGCCATGAAAAAGATACAACATCATTTTTAGTTACATCATTAACCTGAACACTATCAGGGGAATTTCGGTCTTTGCCGGGCACAATATCTACGGCGTCTTTACTGAATATTCCGTTAACAAAAAATTTATGTTTTGAAAAAGGACCAAATGCCCATTTGAATTGCAAATCTTCGAAATTTGGAAATGATGAATCTTCAGTAATTAATCCTGCTTTTCTAGCAAAAGGACCGATGATTAAGTCATAATAGGTTCTCCTTGAAGATACAATCCATGAGCCCGGAATATTAAATGGATTCTGTCCTTCAAAAAT
>DOWN01000123.1:5046-5625 GCA_003519545.1 Bacteroidota bacterium | reverse complement strand
AAATGGATTCTGTCCTTCAAAAATCAGATTCGCATTAGCAATATTAATATTCGTTAAACCTTTGAAATTTTTATCAGTAATTCCTTCTCTGTTTGTTACGTCAAGAACTGCTGATAACCTGTCACCATATTTTGAAGGAAATCCTCCGGTTATTAAAGAAATTTCAGACAAAGTTTCAGGATTGAACATACTTACTAAACCATATAAACGGTAAGGATTAAAAATTTCAACATCATCCATAATAATTAAATTCTGATCCGGTCCTGAACCTCGGATAACAAGTTGTGAAGTAAAATCATTTGGAGCGGTAACACCGGGTAATGAGCGTAATGATCTTAACACATCTTCAATCGCACCCGGAAGTATTTTTACACCGGTTGGATTAATATTGAACAAACTTGTTCTTAAATCATCCTGAGATTGTCTAAGATTTGCTTCTACTTTGATTTCCTCGGTAGTGAAATCCCTTCTGGTAAGTATGATAAATAATTGCTGATCTAAATCGGATGATATTTCATAATCTAAAATTTCATAAGGATTAAAACCTGAATATTCAATTGTAATATTGTAAACACCGGG
>DOWN01000123.1:0-4902 GCA_003519545.1 Bacteroidota bacterium | reverse complement strand
ACACCGGGAACTACTGAAAATTCAAAGTTTCCGTCTTTACCTGAATAAACTTTTAACTCTGTTTGATTATTTTTTATAACAACTTCTGCATTATTTACAGGAATATCGTTCTCTGTTTTTACAGAACCTGTAATTTTGGTTTTAGTTTTGACTGTATCGGCTTCGCTTTGAGCATAAAAAACATTAGCCTTTATTAAAATTAGGATTAAAAAGAGATATTTCATATACAAAGTGAAACGAAAAAATCGTTAAGATAGTTTCACGAATATGAATTAACGGATGGTTAGAAATTAAGCTGCTTTTATTGAATCCGGATAGGATTCCGGATATAAAAGACATCTTACTTTATGATCATTTCCTTCTAAAACAGGAGAAATTTTAGAACAGTCTCCAAACACTTTAGGGCAACGCGGATGGAAATAACATCCTGACGGAACATTTGCCGGCGAAGGAATATCGCCTGTTAAAATAATTCTTGCAGATTTATTTTCAGGGTCAGGTACAGGCACTGCTGATAGCAAGGCTTGTGTATAAGGATGTTTTGGATTCTGATAAACGCTGTCAACATTTGAGATTTCAACAACTTTTCCGAGATACATAATGCAAACATCATCTGAAATATGTTCAACTACTGACAAATCATGTGAAATAAATAAATATGTAAGATTCATTTCTTTTTGAAGGTCAATCAATAAATTCAAAATTTGAGATTGAATAGATACGTCGAGAGCGGAAACAGGTTCATCACAAACAATAAATTTCGGTTCAACAGATAATGCTCTTGCGATTCCGATTCTTTGTCTTTGTCCGCCTGAAAACTCATGCGGATATCTCCTTGCGTGAATTTTTCTTAATCCCACTTTTTCCAGTAATTCTTCTACACGTTTTTCAGCGGCTGCACCTTCAGCGATTTTATGAAATTTCATAATTTCAGTTAACATTCCGCCAACGGTAATTCTCGGATTGAGTGAAGAATATGGATCTTGAAAAATAATCTGCATCTCTTTTCTCATATTCTTCAACTCTGCTTCACTCATACCTGTTATGTCTTTACCGTCAAAAATAACTTTTCCTGCTGTCGGCTCTATAAGTCTTAAAATACTTCTTCCAACCGTTGTCTTTCCACATCCTGACTCTCCTACAAGACCTAATGTTTTTCCTTTTTTAATTTTAAAGGAAACATCATCCACTGCTTTTACATTTCCGATTGTTTTTGAGAATAATCCTTTTTTAATTGGGAAATATTTTTTTAGACCTGTTACTTCAAGAATGTGTTCAGACATAATTTGATTATTTTAAGCAATATAATATTAATAAATCAGATATAAAATAAAAAAGTCCTTTCAGAATTCCGAAAGGACTTTTATAAAAAATTTTTTAAAATTTAAATTATTTTACTAATGTAATTTTTTTAACATCAACAAAACTTCCCGCAACAAGTTTTGCAAAATATATTCCTGAAGCCAGTCCGTTACCATTAAATATTTCAGTATAATATCCCGCTTGTTTGGATTCATTAATTATTGTTGCAACTTCGCGTCCGTTTATATCATAAATTTTTAATTCAACATTTGCATCAACAGGTAATTCAAAATTAAATTTTGTGGAAGGATTGAACGGATTCGGATAATTTTGTGATAAACTGAATTTAGCAGGAGTGCCTACGATAACATCTGCTTCCATTACAAAAACCTGATAATTTCCGTTATAGTCAACCTGTTTTAGTCTGTAAGCATATTTACCTGAAGGAACATTTTTATCTACATATTTATAACGTTTGATAGTATTTGAATTTCCTGATCCTGTTATTGAACCTAATTCAGTATATACCGCATTATATTTATTAATATTTCCTGTTAATTTCACTCTCTCTACAACAAAATGTGAATTGTTTAATTCATTACTTGTTACCCAGTCAAGAATAACTTCATTTTTAATTGTGCTTGCAACAAATCCATCAAGTTCTACAGGCAATGGGCTGCCGTTATCAGAAATAGTCCAACTTGAAAATCCTGTAATCGTCCTTGTTACATTTCTCGGGTTTGTCATAGATATATCACTAACTCCACCGATTTGTGTCCAATCCATACCGGTTGAACGCCATACAGTTGCTTGTGTCATATCTTTTCCGTTATCAAAATTTGATAGGAAAGATAGGGTTAAATCTCTTCCTGAAGCAGGAACAACATCTGATGATATAGACCAGTTTGAAGCAATTCCTGAATTTGGCATTACAGTAATTACTCCTGAAGCACCTGTGGTTCTTGTAATACTTAAATTTCCAATATTATCCATTCCGGCTCCAAGTGATACTCCAAGAAATTGAGAGAATGCACCCATACCTACAAATCTTGGTTGCATTATCGCTGTTCCAACAATTCTACCGTTTGAAGGAGATTCATTAATATCAACTGCAGAAGGTGTGAAGGTGATACTGTTAGCTCCTGTATTTAAAATTGCTCCATTTATTAGTTCTAATTCTCCGCTAACAATAACATTGCCTGATAGATTTACTTCGCAATTATTTACTTCTATTTTGTCATAGGTACCCCCGGGAATAGAAGTATTTGTTGTTAAAGTAACACTATTCGGTGCAAAAGTTACTCCACGATAAATTGTATTTGTTGTAGCGGTTGAAAGTATAGAAAATGATGCTGTCGAATCTGTATCAGTTACTTTCACTAATTTATTAAGTGAAGTTTCAGAAGTAGTAGCATAAATTACAGGAAACATACCTGACCAATCAACTGTGACTCCTCTGCAACCTGATGTTAAAGATGAATCAAGAGTATAAGCATGTGACCAGTTACCTCCGCTGAAAACCCATTTTTGAATTCCACCGCCATTTGCTTTAGTTCTGTCATCAGCAATGTAGGCAATTGTTTCAGAAGAATTTATTGAGAAGTCATAAGGTGAATGAGTACCACTTGTAGGAAATCCCGATAATTGTGTGATAGTTTGTCCGCTTGTAGTTGGTAAACCTGTTCCGACTTTTGCAATTCCTCTGAAAGTTCCTGAGGCACTTGTAATATATAACTGACCATTAAAAATTCTTATAACTCTTGTATTCGTAACCGTAGCACTAATTTGAGTACTAACACCTAAACCATTTTCTTCAATATATCTGACACCACCTGAACCTGATGAACCGGCACCGGAACCCCAGAACTCATTGCCGTCAAATGAAGTAACTGATCTTATATTATCGGTAGTGTAACCGTTGTTTATAATATTTTTTGTATTTACGTTTCCAAGTAAATCAACAAATCCTAAAGTCCTGTTAATTCCGGCTGTTGTACTGACATTAGTTGTTCCGACATTTGCATCAAATCCGCAAATAACAATAAACCTTCCGTCTGCTGAAGTTGTTATATATCCGTTTGCAGTTGCCGTACCATTATTCACCAATCTGTAATCTTCACCAACGACCGATGTCGGCATTGCAATTGTTTGCACGAAAACTCCATTAGGTGTATATTCATCAAGAAATACAGGGAAAGCCGCACTTGATAATGCTGTCATACTACCTATTTCACCAATTCTAAGAATAACGATATTACCCGGAGTTAATGGTGCAGAGATGAGATTAATGAAAGAAAATAAGAAAATTGAAAGAAGAGAAAGTAATTTTAATTTCATAAAATAGAAAATTATTATAATTAACTTTATTAATACTTTACCAAGTGATAAATACGGAATTATACTTTATATTATGAGTTTCGTTTTTGAAATTCAATGTATAAAACTAATGCCCTAATTTAAATTCCGGTAAAGAATTAGTAAGGTTTTAAAGTTCAAAATTAACAAAATAATGTTAATTAAAAATTAAGTATTTTAATTAAATATTAAGTTTAAAAAAATTAAGAAATTTAACGAATTCAAAAAAAATTAGAGTTTATCTTTAAGTTTTATATTCTCTTTAAGAGAATAATAAAAACCTGTTAAAACCAAAAATAAAAAATTCAAAAGATGAGTGACGGTAGCATAACTAAGAGCAGTTTCATTATTAATCATAAAAATTCCGGTTAATACAGTAGCACAAAAGAAGTGAAACGCTCCTGCTGAATTACCCGGTAAAGGTAATACAAGTGTGAAAGTGATTATGGTTAGCAATAAGTTTGCGTCCAATAAAGTTAAGTTTATATTGAAAGCCCAGAAACTTACATAGGTTGAAAAAACATAGGATAGCCAAAGTAAGAGAGTTAATAAAAAAATCATAAAAAAACCGGAAGGATTTCTGATAAATAGAAACCCGTTCACAAGAGAAACTATAATTTTATCAACTTTATCTTTAAATTTAGCAGGAAGAAATCGAGTGGTTATTCTGTTTATAAATTTTTCAAACCTCTCAAGATTAAAAATTAATCCGACGGCTATGATAAGAAAAATTAATATTATAATAGAAAGTATAACCGCATATTTTTCCAGATTATATTCCGGAAAAGCGGTTGAAATCTGATCCTGAAAGAAAAAAAGACAAACTCCAAATGATGCGACAAGGGTTAACATATCAAATATTCTTTCTACAATAATAGTACCGAAGGTAGAAGCCTTTGAAATATCTTCCATTTTTGCGAGTATAACAGGACGTGAAATTTCTCCTGACTTAGGGACGATGCTATTCATCATATATCCTATCATCATAGTGGAGAAAAGATTATTAAAGGGAATATCTTTTTTAATTGGATTGAGAAAATATCTCCATCTTGCGGCTCTGAAAATCCCCCCGATATAAACTCCGATTATGCTTCCGATGATTGCCCAAAGATAATTAGTTTTCTTTAGTTCTTCAAAAAGCAAATCTAAATCAACATCTTTGAATGCGAGATACATAAACAAAACAATCAGACCAATAAAGAATGAAAATTTTAATATTTGTTTTGTTTTTACGGTCAATTAATT
>DOWN01000077.1 GCA_003519545.1 Bacteroidota bacterium | reverse complement strand
TACAGGTATAGTTGGAGTTGAAGGCAATGGACAGGTTGAACTGATTAATTTTATTACGGGAATGGAAAATTATGAATATGGATCGAAAAAATTTATAACTGATAAAGTTTCACTTATACCCGATGATAGAATTAACAAAGGTGTTATAGGTGAATTTTCATTTCCTGAAAATTTATTTCTTCACTCGGATTTTAACACTTATAAATCGGAATATTTAAAAGATAAATCAGAAAATCTTATCCAAAATTTCGATATCAGAATTCCTGATTTAGACATTCCTGTTAAATCTCTTTCTGGAGGTAATATGCAGAAAGTTATTATTGCAAGAGAGTTTGACAGAAACAATGATATTTTAATTTTTCATCACCCAACAAGAGGCGTTGATATTAAATCATCGGAGTTAATTTATTCAAAAATCTTTGAAGAAAAATTAAAGGGAAAATCTATACTCATATTTTCTTCTGACATTGATGAAATTTTAAAACTATCAGACAGAATTCTGGTTTTATATAAAGGAAATTTTCTGAAGTCATTTACAAAATCTGAATTATCCAGGTTTGGAAACGAAGAATTAAGTAAGATTATAGGTAAATTAATGATAGGAATAGATGAAACTTAAAAAATCTCAAAAAGTTATTTTAAGTATTTCTTCGTCAGTTGTTATTACATTATTAATTTCATTTCTCTTTATATTAGTTATTGGAAAAAATCCATTCCAGATTTTCGGGTTAATGTTCTCGGAATCTTTCGGAACTTTTTATGGATTCGGACAAATATTATTCAAAGCAACTCCTTTGATAATTATAGCATGCGGATTAGCATTATGTTTTCATTGTTCGTTATTTAATATCGGAAGTGAAGGACAGTATAATGCCGGAACTTTTGTTTTTGCAATTCTGCTTGTGCAATTTTCATCTTTACCTTTTATTGTTGGATTTATTTTAGCGGCTCTCTTAGCTTTCATTACGGGAGGTTTGCTTGGTTTAATTCCTGGATTAATCAAAGTTAAAAAAGGTGTAAGCGAAGTTATCACTACCATAATGCTTAATTTTGTTGTATTATCTGTGATTAATTATTTTCTTCTGAATTTTTTTGCCGTTCAGGCAACTGTTCATACTGCTGATATTCCTGAACAATTCAAACTTCCCGCAATAGGAGAGTTTATCCCGGTTTTTAAAGGTTCCTCATTCAATCTTACTTTTCTTATTGCATTGGCTATTGCAGGTTTATTTTATTTTTTAATTTATAAAACAAAATTAGGATTTAAAATCAGAGCGACAGGGTTTAATGAAATGGCATCCGGTTATTTAAAATTAAAACCTGCTAAATTAATTTTAATTTCTTTTGTAATTGGTGCGGGTACAATTGCTCTTGCGGGAATTAATTTTGTATCAGGTTATAAAGGATATTATGAATTTGGATTTTCAAATAATCTCGGATTTTCATCCATTGCTGTCACATTGCTTGCGAAAAATAACCCTATCGGTATAATATTCTCTGCTGTATTATTTGCATTTCTTGATTTTGGAGGGTTGGCTGTTAATCAGGTTATTCCCAAAGAAATTGTTTTGGTTATTGAAGCGATTGTGATTTTAAGTATTATATCAGTTTCTAAATATATAGATATGAAATTTTAAATTGGAAATTTTAACTACAATATTTTCATTTGTTTTTCTTGCTCAGGTATTGAGATTGTTCACTCCATATTTTCTTGGAGCAACAGGTGCTAACTTTTCTGAGAGGGGAGGTGTAATCAATATTGCTATCGAGGGATTTATGATTTCCGGTGCTTTTTGCTTCACGTTCCTGACTTTGCAAAGTGGTCTTTCTGTAATCGGTATTCTTTTCGCATTGTTGATAAATTCATTGCTCGCTTTGTTCTTTTCTTTTTTTGTTTTGAAACTGAAATTAAATCAGATTCTGATTGGTGTAGGATTTAATTTGTTAATCGCTGGACTTGCTAAATTTTTTATGATGTTTATTTTTAAAAGTTCGAGTAATACTCCTCGAATTGATGAGATTCCAAGAATAAAATTATTAGAAAATATACCTTTTCTCGGAAATGTATTTTCCGATTATATAATTTTACTAAGTATCATTTTAATTTTTCTTTCCCATTTTGTTTTATATAAAACAAAATTTGGACTGCGATTGCGTTCGTGCGGTGAAAATCCTGAAGCCGCTGATACTTCAGGTGTTAATGTTCATCTATATAAATTTTATGGAATTTTAGTCAGTGCAATTTTAAGTTGTCTTGCCGGAGTTTGGCTCGCATCTAATCAGAATAGTTATTCAGACGGAATGATTGCAGGAAGAGGTTATATTGCAATTGCTGCTATGATAATTGGAAAATGGAAACCTGTAAACATTTTTTGGGCATGTTTATTATTCGCATTTTTTGAAGCACTCGAAATTTCTCTTCAGATTATTCAAACGGGAATACCGAATCAGTTAATCCAAATGTTACCGTATTTGATTACAATTCTTGTATTGGTAGGATTTATCGGAAAAACAAAACCACCTGCAGCCGACGGCGTTCCTTACTAAAGATCACTTCCTTATATCTTTACCCCAGAATAATTTATTATTTAGTGTCTTAAAATAATTTGAATGTTTCCGTTTTACAATTTTAATTTTGTATTCTGATTTCATTATTTTAAATTCAACAGGTGCTTTGAAATTTTTATAAGTCTGCCCGTCCGCTGTTATTCTTACCATTACTTTTTTATTCACCTTAATTTTTAAAACTCCGGTATCAGGAAAAATCATAGGTCTCACTGTTAATGTATGTGGACAGATTGGTGTGGCAATAATAACATTACTTTCTAATGTTACTATTGGCCCGCCTGCAGATAGTGAATATCCCGTTGAGCCGGTAGGTGTTGAGATTATTATTCCGTCGGCAACAAATTTTACTACTTCTTCATTATTATAACTTAACTCAATTTCTATCATCCGGATAGAATTAGCCCTGTCTATGACTATATCGTTTAACCCGTGAATAACACTTTTGTCAGGCATCAGAGATTTTATAACATTTCTTTCGCTTAATCTGAAATTTTTAGTTTTTAAATCTTTAATAAATAATTCCAGTTCTTCAGGTTGAAACTCTGACATAAATCCAAGATTACCCGCATTTATACCGAGTATTGGAATTTCTTTTGTTCCAATTTTTCTTGCAGTGCTTAAAAATGTCCCGTCACCACCCAAAGAAATTATATAATCCGATTTTTTTAATATTGAATTAAGAGAATAATATTTTGATATATACTTACTTTTTTTCTTATCAAAAACCACATCCACTAATGTCTCAATTTTACAATCAGTTAGAGTTTGATAAATATCATCAAGAATTTTATAAATTTCTTTTTTACCTGTATTTCCGGTTATTCCAATTATCATATCAGGTATTTTTTTCTTCTTCTTTTCCGGAATCAGTAATTTCTTCCGGTTTGCTTTTTTCGCTCGCATAGTTCATTCTCACTTCGGTCAGGACGGCATCCAAAAATCTAACTTCAGATTCATCAAGATTTCCCGCAGTTTTGGTTTTTAACATTTCTAATATATCAATTGACATTTCTGCCGCGTTTAAATCTTTTTCAATTTTATCTGAAACGGGATTTTT
>DOWN01000047.1 GCA_003519545.1 Bacteroidota bacterium | reverse complement strand
ATTTATTTTAAATAATCATTAAACAATTTCCAAAAAAAAGAATTAAATTACAATAGGTTTTTTTGTCTTTGAAGTATTATAATTATAAATAGTTAATATCTCTTGAATTGATTATTTTTATTTAATTATGAGTATTGAAAGATCTCAAATAGAATTTATTTCTGATATTATAGACAAAGTTCGGCAGGCTCAATATGAAGCACTGAAAACTGTAAATGTACAATTAATAAATCTCTATTGGGAAATCGGAAAATCTATCTCAGAAAAGCAATCTGAAAGCTGGGGTAAAGCTGTTGTGCCGACTTTATCTAAAGAATTGCAAAAAGAATTCCCGGGATCCGGAGGTTTTTCTACAACTAACCTCTGGACAATGGCTCAGTTTTATAATGAATATCACTCTGATTCAAATCTCCAACCACTGGTTGGAGAAATTAGTTGGTCTAAACATATCGTAATTCTCAATAAATGTAGTGATTCACTAGAAAGAAAATTCTATACCCTTGCTACAAAAAAATTTGGCTGGACTAAAAACGTGTTAATTCATCAGATTGAGAATAATACATATCAAAAATACTTAATAAATCAAACTAACTTTGAAAATACACTTCCGGAAAATATAAAAAATCAGGCAATACTTGCGGTCAAAGATGAATATACTTTCGATTTTTTGGAATTGTCAGAAAAACATTCTGAACGTGAACTTGAACAAGCATTGATTCAAAACATTCAAAATTTCTTGCTTGAAATTGGTCATCAAATGACTTTCGTTGGAAATCAATTCAGATTAGAAATAGATGGAAATGAATTCTTTATTGACCTGCTTCTTTATCACCGAAAACTAAAATGTTTAGTTGCAGTCGAATTAAAAATTGGTGAATTTTTGCCTGAATATAAGGGTAAAATGGAATTTTATCTTTCTGTCTTAAATGACAAAGTAAAACTTCCTGAGGAAAACGATAGTATTGGTATAATAATTTGTAAAGAGAAAAATAGAACTGTTGTCGAATATTCTTTAAAAACCGGTACGCACCCTATTGGAGTTGCAACATATACAACCACCTCAAAACTTCCACCGGATTTTCAGAAACTTCTTCCGGATAAAAAAACTTTAACTGAAAAAATTGATAAATATTTTTCAGAACAATAATACAAAAGAAATTTCACTTTAAAGTAGCATTAAAATGTAATATGAATGAATAAGTGAAATTTATAATTATTCAATATATTCAACTTAATGAATCCGGCTCTTACTATCTAACTCCCACTCTCTATTATTTAACTTGAATACACATTTTATTTATACTAATTTTATTGTTAGTTTATTTTCTATTAGTTTGGATAATCATAAGAAAAAACAATAAATTATATTCATATAAAATGCTTCTCTACTGAACGCAATCACAGTAAAGAAGCATTTTTTATTTATTCCAAACTTTAAAATCATTTACTATATATGGCAGAAGATACATATAAAGAACCGGCTCCTTATAAACGTGGGGAAGCTAACCCGTTCGACTCTATGATGATTAGATTCGATAAAGCAGCCGAAATGTATAAACTTGACGAAGGTTTATATAACTATCTGAAACATCCCGTTAAAACGGTTATTGTTTCTATTCCTATTCAGATGGATAACGGTAAACTTGAAGTGTTTGAAGGATACAGAGTTATTCATGATAATATTCTCGGTCCATCCAAAGGTGGTATCAGATATGCTCCCGATGTTGATCTCGATGAAGTGAAAGCTCTCGCTTCATGGATGACTTGGAAATGTGCTATCGCTAATTTACCTTTCGGTGGTGCTAAAGGTGGTGTAAGATGTAATCCTTCAAAACTCTCTATGGGTGAACTTGAAAAAATTACAAGACGTTATACTGCAAATATGTTGGAAATTTTCGGACCTGATACAGATATTCCTGCTCCTGATATGAATACTGATGAACAGGTTATGGCGTGGATTATGGATACTTATTCTATGCACAGAAGAAAAACTGTAACCGGTGTTGTAACAGGTAAACCTATTATTATCGGTGGTTCAAGAGGTAGAAGGGAAGCAACAGGAAGAGGTGTTATGATAGCAACTCTTGCTGCTCTACAGAAAAAAGGTATTGACGTTACAAAAACTACAACTGTAATTCAGGGATTCGGAAATGTCGGCTCTGTCAGTGCACAACTGATGAGAGAAAAAGGTTCTAAAGTTATCGCTATCAGTGATGTCTCTGGCGGTTACTATGATAAAAACGGTATTGATATTGATATGGCTATTGAATATGTAAGAAAAAACAAAACTCTTGAAGGTGGTGATTTCGGAACAAAGGTTACTAACGAAGAGTTACTTGAATTAGAATGTGATATCTTAATTCCTGCCGCTAAAGAAGATCAGATTTCAGCAGAAAACGCAGCAAGAATTAAAGCGAAACTGATTGTTGAAGGTGCTAATGGTCCTACTATGGCAGAAGCAGATGAAATTTTAAGAAGTAACGGTATTATGGTTATTCCTGATATTCTTGCAAATTCAGGCGGTGTAATTGTTTCTTATTTTGAATGGGTTCAGGACAGACTTGGATATTTCTGGGAAGAAGATGACGTGAATCAGAGATTAAACAGAATGATGACTGAAGCATTTGAAAGTGTTTATAACACTGCTATTCAGTATCAGACAACTCTCAGACTTGGTGCTTATATTTACGCTATTGACAAAGTCTCTAAAGTATTAAAACTCAGAGGCATTTACGGTTAATCATTTTAATTAAATGAGAAATAAACTGATTTTAATTTTTACTTTTTTGTTCGTTTCAGATTTAATTTCTCAGATAAATGATAATCCCGATATTAACAATTTAAAACTATTATCAAATGAAGAGGTTGTTTTTGATCTGTTCAAAAGCAACCTTTCTGATTTTATAAAGTATTATAAGAATGATTCAGTTTTAATAACTGATATTCAAATCGTTTCCGGTGATAAAAACATCGAAAAATATTTTGAAGATTTTTTTGATAATAATGTTTTTATTTATAAAAAAGGAAATGATTTTACTAACCGCAAAATCGTGATTGATGTTAAAGAACTTAAAGTCTCTTATCCTGTTTTTGTAAATTCAGGATTTTCAGGCAATAAAAGTTTTTTAAGAAATGTTAAATCCGATTTTGATATTGAATATTTAAATTTAAACGGGGATATTCCTTTATATTCAGACAACGTAAAAATTAATTTTT
>DOWN01000273.1:2136-3806 GCA_003519545.1 Bacteroidota bacterium | reverse complement strand
GAATTAATCCTAAAGATTTTAAAAAATAATTTAGAAATTTAATTATATAATATATGTCAAACACAGCAGAAATTGAAAATGAAATAATGGAAAAAAAAGTTGAAGACTTTTTACCTTTAAAAAGAATTGACCACGTTGAATTTATTGTTGGAAATGCAAAACAATCCTCTATCTATTATCAATATGCATTTGGTTTCAAATTAACCGGGTATTCCGGCCTTGAAACAGGAAATAAAAAATATGCTTCTTATTTACTTGAACAGGGGAAAATAAGATTTGTTTTAAGTTCTCCTCTGACTGATGATACATTCTATGCTGAACATCATAAAAAACACGGAGATGGAGTAAGAGACATTGCATTTGAAGTTGACGATGCTACAAAGTCTTACGAAGAAACGGTTAAACGCGGAGCTAAGGGTGCTTTAGAACCGACTAAAATTGAAGACGAACACGGTTATATAATTAAATCTGCAATTCATACATACGGAGATACTCTACATACCTTTATTGAAAGAAAAAATTACAAAGGTCACTTTCTTCCGGGATTTATAGATGCAACTCATAGAAAAATGTCTTTGAAAAATGTTGAAGATACAGGTCTTCGTGCAATTGATCATATTGTCGGAAATGTTGAACTCGGATATATGAATGAATGGGTTAAATTTTATGCTCATACTTTAGGTTTTAATCAGTTGATCTCTTTTGATGATAAAGATATTTCAACTGAATATACCGCATTGATGAGTAAAGTTATGCAAAACGGTTCGGGAAAAATTAAATTTCCAATTAACGAACCTGCACAGGGAAAGAAAAAATCTCAAATTGAAGAATATATTGATTTTTATAAAGGTGCCGGTGCTCAGCACATCGCTCTTGCAACTCCAAATATTCTTGAAACAGTTGAAAAATTACAAAGCAGGGGAGTTGAATTCCTCACAATTCCAACTCAATATTACAAAGAACTGCAAAATCGTGTAGGTAAAATTGATGAAGAAATTGATGAACTTGAAAAACTTGGTATTTTGGTTGATAGAGATGAAGACGGTTATCTTTTACAAATTTTTACAAAACCAGTTGAAGACAGACCTACTGTTTTTTATGAAATTATTCAAAGAAAAGGTGCAAGAAGTTTCGGTAAAGGTAACTTTAAAGCATTATTCGAGGCAATTGAAAGAGAACAAGCTGAAAGAGGAACTTTATAGTTTTGTTAGAATTGTAATTGTGGATGTTTATATATAAAATTTATTTTATTACAAATTGGAAGAGGTTAATTTAGAGGATCTCTTTGATTTCAGTATTATTGAAAGTCTCAAAGAACTTGACGAACCGGGCGAAGATTCTTTTTTTAAAGAATTAATTGGAGTTTACCTTGAACAATCTCCGGGATTAATAAAAGATATTAATCTTAGTTTTAAAACCGGAAATGCGGATCAAATGGGTAAAGCCGCTCATACTTTAAAAGGGTCAAGTCTTAATATTGGATGCCGTAAATTTTCTGATATTTGCAAAGATATTGAAATGAAAGGAAAATCCAATGATCTTGAAAATGTAGATAAACTACTGGAAAACTTAGACATATTTTACCTTATTACCATAAATGAACTTAAAAAAATTGCCGGTATAACATAATTACCCTTTTTTTGGCATATAAATTGCCATAATATTATATG
>DOWN01000273.1:0-2110 GCA_003519545.1 Bacteroidota bacterium | reverse complement strand
ATCTTTTCAACAAACGACAAAATAAAATCAAAAATAGGCATTTCTAAGGATGATGATTTCTATAAAATCAATCATTGGCTGAATAATTTAGAAGCATTTGTAAATATTCCTGAATATGCTTCAGGAATTATTCAGTTAATGAAAGACTTTACGGATATTCAGTCCGATAAATCCGATGAAATTATTGAACTTCTTGATAAAATTCAGGAAGAAAAGATAAAACATATACTTAGACAAGTTTGCCTCTCAATTGACCCTTCACTCGAAAATAATAATATTTCGTTAATAAATTTACCTTT
This sequence comes from Bacteroidota bacterium, assembly GCA_003519545.1. Taxonomy (GTDB): domain Bacteria; phylum Bacteroidota; class Ignavibacteria; order Tepidaquicellales; family Tepidaquicellaceae; genus UBA9002. The sequence continues at coordinate 1,811 of DOWN01000273.1, read as the reverse complement.
AGATGATTTAAAAAATCTTCTTTTAAAATTAATTTCTGATACTAAGAAACATCATGAAAATATTCAAAAAGCAATTAATATCATCAATGATGCCATTTACAGAACCGATTCTGAAGGAAATTTAGTTTTTGTTAATCTTGCCTGGGAAAAAATTTCAGGTTTCTCAAAAGATGAATCTCTCGGCAAACATAAAAAAGAATTTATACATCCTGAAGATCACGAAAAGATTATACATTCAATTAAAAATTTACTCAGTAACAATGAAAATCTTGATAAAGGTGAATTTAGAATTGTAGCGAAAGATAAGTCTATTAAAGTTGTTGAATACCACAGATATTTATTATTCGATGACAGTGATAATTTTGTCGGCTCTACGGGAATCCTCACTGATATCACCGACAGGAAAAAATTTGAAATGGATCTGATTAAAGCAAAAGAAGATGCAGAAGCATCTCTCAAAGCAAAATCAGAATTCCTCGCAATTATGAGTCACGAAATCAGAACGCCTATGAATGGTGTTATTGGTATGACAGGACTACTGCTTGAAACCAAACTTTCTCCGGAACAAAAAGAATACGTTGAAACAATCAGAATGAGCGGTGATACTCTGCTCACAATTATAAACGATATTCTCGACTTTTCAAAAATTGAGTCGGGAAAAATGAAACTTGAAGAACATCCTTTTGAACTTCGAGAGTGTATTGAAGATGCTTATGATTTGCTGGCGGCTAAAGCAGTTCAGAAAAAACTTGACCTGTTACATTTGATTGATGAAAACGTTCCTGCGTTTATTATTGGTGACGTAACAAGACTTAGACAAATTTTAGTTAATCTTGTTTCAAATGCCGTGAAATTCACGGATGAAGGTGAAGTATTTATAAACGTCAAGAAAAATAAAACATTTGATGATGGTACGATTGAACTTAAGTTTGCAGTTAAAGATACCGGTATAGGTATTCCAAAAGAAAAACTTGATTTAATTTTTCAGGCGTTTTCACAGGCTGATACTTCTATTACAAGAAAATTCGGCGGAACAGGTCTCGGTCTAAGCATCTGTTCTAAACTCATTCATCTTATGGGTGGCACAATCTGGGTTGAATCAGAATTAGGAAAAGGTTCTGTCTTTAATTTTACCATTAAAGTTCAGCCATCAACAGTAACACCGGCAAGAGTTTATCTGAAATCTAAATTATCCGTTTTAAATAATAAACGTGTGCTTATTGTTGATGATAATAAAACAAACAGGCAAATCTTAACACTTCAAACACAAAGTTGGGGATTGATACCTAAGGCGGTAGAATCCGGAGAAGAAGCACTCAAACTATTAGATAAAAATGAACCATTTGATTTCGGAATTATTGATATGCAAATGCCTGAAATGGACGGAGTAACACTCGGCAGGGAAATAAGAAAACGTTTATCTAAAGATAAATTTCCAATGGTTATGTTGAGTTCTCTCGGACATCCTGAAAATGCAGGTGAAATTGAACTCTTCTCTTATTTCATTAACAAACCTGTAAAACAGTCTTTTCTTCTTGATATTATAATGAATCTTTTTGAGAAGGAATTAATTGAGAAAACAGAAAAGATTGAACCTGTAATGAATGTTAATGAAAAGGGTGAAATAAATCTTAAGATTTTAATCGCTGAAGATAATTTTTTAAATCAGAAACTTGCTCTAAAAATCTTGAAACAACTTGGATATACAGCCGATGTAGCAGGTAACGGATTGGAAGTTTTGGAACTTTTGAATATGCAACATTATGATTTAATTTTTATGGATATTCAAATGCCTGAAATGGACGGAGTAA
>DOWN01000299.1 GCA_003519545.1 Bacteroidota bacterium | reverse complement strand
CCGACCTGCATCGTCAAGCATATTTCTTGTAAGGTTGTAATCACCACCTCCCGGTTGATAGTTCGTGTATATCATTTGATTTGATGAGTTATAATCATATTCAGTTACTTTGGTTCCCATACCGTCTATCTGATGCCACATCTTTATTACTCTGCCTCTTGCGTCATATCTATACCATTTAAATCCCCAGTTTTCACTTGCAACTGTCCGATAAGCAGTAACTACTATATTACCTCGTGTGTTGTTGCTCCAAACTCCTGTATAATAATCGGATGGTATATTATCAAAAATATCAACTGTCTTATTTGCAATTGTATCATATACATTAACTGTTAACAAATTTGTTGAGTCGTAAAAATATGGACCATCAGTCTGAACCTGTTCATCAGTTAGATTTGAAAAATCCGGTTGAGGTCCGCTTTGTGGAGATGTTCCTAAAATCAACATTCTGTTTAATCCGTCAAAAGTTCTATAAGTCCAAACGTTCAATCCTGTTTGTGCCTGATTTTTATCCTGTGAATAAATTACATTATCATTTTTATCATAAATAAATTTAACCTCCCCATTATCAGGTGCAGTTCTTGAACTTTGTCTTCCGAAACCATCGTAAGTATAATAAATTCTTTTATCTTCAGGAGTTCGAACTTCAATAACTCTGTATAAATCATCAAGCTTATAATCAGTAATTAATTCCTCTACATTCGATGAACCCGGATTTCCAACTTCTGCAAATCTTACTTCTCTTCTTAAATTTCCAACTGCATCCAAATATTTAATATATTTTCTCCCTGTTTCATCTGTGAATAAGTTTACATTTATTAATCCTGAAACGGTACCGAATGTATATGATAAATTTTCCTGAAAATATGTAGAGTCAAGTTTCATAGAATTATCAGCATTTATCGTTCTATCCAAAGTTAACAATTCGCTATATGAAAATTTAGTGCTATTATTTTTCCCATCTATAGTTTCTGACTTCATATCCAAATAGTTATATTTTATCTGAGAACTGTCATATTCCGTTGAACTCGTCCACAATCTTGATTTGGATAATCTGTAAAATCCATCAAATATATTTTGAGTTTTTTTATACATATCAGTTTGAGCAATCTTTGTCTGCGAAGTTACAATATTGTTTGTATCGTCATAAGTGTTTTTAATAGTTGGATATGAGTATTCGTAAATATAATATCTTCTTATTGATCTTTTTAATCCTGAAACAATTAATTTCATATTTCTTCTTTCACACCAAGTTTGTGCTGATTCATTATTTTGCAAATCAATTATATAATGCTGACTTGGTATTTCAATATAATCACCGTTTGGTTCAACATCAAATGTTAATCCCTGGAAAGGATTATCTTCCACAATTATTTCATTACGGATAAGTTGAGTTAAATCAATAATATTTTCAAAATAACCGCTGCTAGTATATTCATTAGGAGCATTTAAATATCCCAATTGATAATTACTGCCAATTTCAAAATTATTTATTCCAGCACCTGAAAAGTTTAACAGAGTTTTAAATTTTACATCAACAAGAGATATGGAAGTATCATTATTGGTTTCTCTTTTAAATCTCATTGGAGAAATAACAAATTGTGCTGAAGTTATATCAACCAAACTATCAACATCAGGAATATTAAATTTTATTAATGGAATATTATTTTCATAAATTGGAGCTTCAGGGTCACCACCGGGTGTTTCAAATTCATATCTGAATAGTTGAAATTGACCAGACCAGCCTTGCCCAACATTACAATTAGTATCTAGAGGATAATATGCAGAATTTGTCTTTACATATGAATAACCACCAACAGCACTAGGGAATAGTTCATAGTTAACTGTTTCATAAACAGTATCGATAACTTCCTGTTCGTTTTCAATTGTAAAATCATAAGGCAAAACTCCTTCTCTTATTCTATTGATTGCATCATATCTGAAATAATTGTAATAATTATTATAACTAATTTGTTCGTCGGGTATTCCATCCATTGTATAGTTTGAATAAGATGTAATTTTATAATCAGATTTTATGTAATTATCAGTTCTAACAGGCATTCTCAAGTCACTCCATTTTCCGGTGCTATCCCTTAATATTGTATTATTTGTTAAAACTTTACGGTAACTGACAACTCCCGGATTTTCCATCTCATCAGTTTGGATATCATAATTAAAATCTCCCTCAACATTATTTTGAGATTTATAAATATTATGATAATAAAAATTCGTTTTATTCCCCAATGGGTCTTCTGTCATCCTTATAGATCCTTCTGTTGCAGGTTTATAACCCTCCTGACCAAATAACCAAATTCCAACAGTATCCTGTTTATTATAATAATATTTTTTTTCTTTTATTCCCTGATTAGTTCCTACGCTAAATACTTTTTCTTTTAATAATTGTGCAATATATCCATTTGAATTAAAATTTCCTGATGCATATTCATATTGCATACGAGATAAAACTGTACCTGTTGAATTTTTTCTTAAGATGGTATCAGGTAAATTTAATACATAAAATTTTGAAGTATCATATCTAGTAGGAAAGGATGGATAATAAACTGCATCTTTATAATAATAGACTTCAGTATATAAATTTTTATAAAAAATTTCAGTCGAGTTATAAAAATTATCTTTTTCTATTTTTTTCTTAATTGGATTATTACTGTGTAAATCTGTGATTGGAGTAGATTCAAATTCATAAATAAATGAGTTATGTTTTGATATCGGATCAGAACCTGTTAAATCGAAAGTTTCTGTAATTCCGGTATCTAAAAATGATGAATTCTTATAAATACCATTAGATTGTGCTTTTATAAATGTATATTCAATTTTTCTAAAAGGATTTTCATAATTTGTTAAAAAATTCCTCTCTTCTGTAAGTTTTGTATAACCCTCAAAATCCGGAGGTAATTCTATATTAGCTGAAGCACTTATTGGAAATTGTCTGTATTTATATAATGTATTAAAAGTACTTGGAGTTGAATCCCATGAAGGTTTATTATTTGCTATGTTTGATCGAGTTGTTGAATATTCATCATTAGTATCAACAAGAATTATATTACAATTCTCACCTCTATTACAAACAAAATTATAATTAAAATTCGAAGTTTTCGTATAATTTGTTCCTGTAGGATTATATGTAACAGATGAAAGCATATTAACGAAAAACATATCCCTACCTACACCTTTATAATATGCACTACTATTTGATTTTATTTTATAATTATCACCGGGTTTCATATTGATTGAAAGTGAATTTGTACCTGACGGATATGAATAAGTATAAATTCCACCGTTATAATTTTGAAACGAACTCATTCTTTTTAATACATTTAATGAACAAGTAACGTTATATGCAGATAGATTGTAAGGATTATAAATATTTGTAGCAATCCTCTGATAAGAAAGACCATAATCTATTGCAATCACATCATTAACCGGATTTTTAATCTCAGTTATTACAGGTCTGTGAAATCCATCTGTTTTCAAATATGTAGTCTGATCAAATAGAAATCTGTAAGTTTTTTCATTTCCGGAAATTCTAAATCCATTAGCAAAACTAGGTAAATAACTTGCGCCATAAAAAGTCCCTATATTCGTTTCGTCATAATTCGTAGTTAAATTTGTAAATATAGCTCGACCATATACACCTGCATTATACTGAAGCGTTATTTCCCTACCGTATCTGTCTTTAATTTTTTTCAGTAAAAAATTCTGAGGTTTAGTTGCAGGATTATTTGAATTTACAGGATAATCTAAATAAACAGGTTTTTCTTCTTCAAATATATAAGTAACTCCACTCCCATCCATAAGATACATCCTTCTGTTTCTATAAGCCGGATTTATATAATTATCATTCTCCATAAATTCAAGAAATGCGCGAGTATAGTTTTGTTTATCTTCTGAATAAAATTCTCCTATATAACAATCTTCCGCATAAAGACTTTGTGAACAATTTGAAGGATTTTCTGAATCAACTCTTTTCAATGTTAAAACAGATCCATCTGCTCGCATAACAAATACTCTAACTTCCAATCCATCTGAATAAGCTCTAAACTCATCTGTAATATGATATCCATTTGCTAGAAGTCTTACATTATCATTTGAAATTGTAGTAGAAGTCGGCGATGATGTGAAGAAATTAGTTTCGTAATTTGTCATTTGAACAGCGTAACCATTTACCCCTACAATCCAACTTGGAACTGAAATATTATACATTTTTAAATCGCCTGTGACTTGTGAATTTGCTCTTCCACAAACTATTTTATGCCCAACGCTTCCATTGTAATTCAATGTCATATTTATATTTAAATCACCTGCTCCTTTTATATCAAACAAAGGTATAGAATATTGCAGATTTCCATTAAAATTAGAAATTATTTCATTTTCATTTATACTTGCAGAATTAGATCCATAAAATCCTCTTTCATTAAACATTCCGCTTGCATCAAGTGGACCAGAGTTTGAAGAATTATCTTCCAAAGAATCAAGGACTATTGAATTAATTTTAGATATTTCTTGTAAATTGTGATAATTACCTTCTGAAATTATATTGGCTAGTAAAGCAGTAATAAAAATAAATGGCACTATTAAGGCGGTTAGTGATTTCATACAAGAGATTTATTTTTTTATTATTTTTATGAATTTTGATTTTTTAATTTAAAAATGGCAAATTAATTTTCAATCGAACGACGCATAACAATTTATCTCAAAGGCTTTATTAAGTTTATTATTTTAAAATTAAATTACAAGGAGAAATTTTATGTAGATAGAAATTATATTATTGCGAAAAAATTTCTCACTTTACTTCGGGTGAGAAGTGAGATTTCTGATATTCTTTTCCGACAAGTTGGGACAGACTAGTAACATTACTTTCACTCCGTAGGGACAAGCAGAATGACATATCTGAGTTATAATTAAAAACGCAGGAGTCCTTTTCAAGAGACTCCTGTGGGAGAGGAAAGTTTATTTATTTCTGTTTAGAATGCTTATAATAAATTTTTTCACTGTTTCCATTTCTTCGGGTTTACTTGTTGCTACGAACAAAGTAAGTGCGGCTAATGCCTCATTACTTATTATTGGTGTGCTGTTAGTCGAATAGAGTATTCCGTTCTTTTCCAAAAAATGCAGGAAACATGCTGCGGCAATCCGTTTGTTTCCATCTACAAATGCATGATTTTTTACTATCAAATATAGCAATGTAGCAGCTTTTTCTTCTATGCTTGGATATAATTCCTTTTTAGCAAAACTTTGTGCAATTTGCTTTACTGAACTCTCAAAACTATTATCTTTTGGTTTTGCAAATACATCTGAAGCAAAGTTGGATTTCATCTTAGCTATCACTTTGAAATATTCCTGCACTTCCGGATATACCGTCTTCTTAATGGTTTTGCCTTTGGTATCCAATTGTTCGTGGTCGTAGTCATCCAATAATTCCAATCCTTTTGCGAAGATTTGTAGCATTTCACTGTCTTCAGCGGTTGCTTGTTGAGTAATTGCTCGACTTAATATCCGTATTCCTGTTTTAAGATATTCAACCTGTTGTTGCTTTTCTGCAAGGCGTTTTTCATTTATTGCGTATCCTTGAACTAAATAATCCTTGAGGCGTTGGGTAGCCCATTGGCGGAATTGAGTTCCTCTTTTAGAGTTAACTCTATAACCAACCGAAATTATTGCATCGAGGTTATAATGCAAAATTTGTCTCTTTATAATTCTTTTTCCTTCCTCTCGAACTTGTGCAAATTTTTCACATGTTGAATTTTCTTCTAATTCTTTATTAAAATAAATATTTTGAATGTGTTTTAATATAGAGGTTCTATCAGTGCCGAATAATTCAGCCATCTGAGCCTGTGTAAGCCAAACAGTATCGCCAACAAAATTAACTTGGATTTCAGTTTTTTTATCCTGTGTTTTATATATAATTATATCATTCATACTGATATTTGAGGATTTAATAAAAAATTCGGAAAATTAAATGTGGATGGAATTTATAATTGGTGCGGAAAGAGGGATTTGAACCCTCACGCCCATAAGGCGCCACCCCCTCAAGATGGTGCGTCTACCAATTTCGCCATTTCCGCTGGATAACAAATATAATTATTTAGGGTTGGATTTTAAAGACAGAATATTGGGATAAGGTATAGCAGGAGATTGCGGATTAAATCCGCAATGACAAGGGGGGTGGGAACTTCACCACGAATTTACACAAATTTACACGAATTAATTCCCGATACTTCGGGACAAGTAGAATTAAACTAATGAATACTTTGTTTGTAAATTGTTAATTATAAAGAGATTGCGGGTCAAGCCCGCAATGACAAGTCGGGATAAACTAAGCCCGCAATGACATGGGGTTGATGTTTCACCACGAATCCCGCCAAGTCGGGACAGGTTTTCACGAATTAAACTAATTACACAAATCAATTCTGAATGAAAATCGAGAGTTTAAATCAAAGAAAAAGAAGAAATGAAAAAAAATTATTTTGTGGTGGATATTGTTTGCCAGGAGTTTGGGCTGAAGAATTCATAACTACGTTTTCTGTAACCGTCGTAATATGCAAAGCCCCAGATTGGTGTATCCCGAAGGAAATATAAATTGTTTGTTGATAAATCAAGTATCGAAGGAAACTCTGCCGCAGCGAAATGTTTCGGTTTATATTCAATCGAAAATTTATACATATCGTTATTAAAACTTTCTGTAAGAAATAAATTGAAATTTACCATCATAGTTCCAAATCCTTTTATCCCTTCTGAATAAAAACTCATAAGTTCATTTACATATCTGAAATTTTCTGTGCTTAATGAAACAAGTTTATTAAAATCATATCCGGAATTTATTTCATTCACGATAATATAAATCAGTTCGTTACCAAATTTTGTTGCCTCAAGTTTTTTTCTTTTGAAAACTTTTAATGCCTTGAAATCCGGATGAACCGAAATTTCTTCAAATCCAAAATAGTTCATCCAACCCGGCAGTGAACTGATATATTCCTGTATGTTCATATTCTGAATTTTAAATTTTAATATTTAATTTTAACGTATGTATCTTTTAAATTATAAATTTCACAAAACTTATGGAACCCTTCATCATCCATAAAATAATCAGTTTTTTTTCTTTTTTCACCTGTGAAAGAATTTTCATTTTCCGGTCGCATGCTCATAATTGTAATAAATATAGATTCGTTCATTTGTGTTTTGAGTTCAAAATAAGTTCCGAATGTTTTATTACCGTGTAATGAATATTTTCCGGGAGATAAAATCTGAATACCTGAGAGAGTTTCAACCGGAGTTGTTACCGGATAATTAATATAGTTTGCAGTTTTATAATTTATGTCAGGATGTTTGTAAATTTTATTATCTATCAAAATATATTTTTCAGGTTTTAGCATTATTAAAAAAATTATAAACCCTGTAACTCCTAAAACAACATACAGAATATATGAATATATACTATCAAAAAATTTTGCGGAATCCGGATTGCCAGTAATCATAACTGACATAACGATTACAATAAAAAAAATAAGCCCGACATAAAAATATACCGGGCGTGATTTTTTATATTTATAG
>DOWN01000034.1:3986-4576 GCA_003519545.1 Bacteroidota bacterium | reverse complement strand
GCTTATATATATAATGTAGGATTCGGAATTAAACTGAACAGTAATACACTGAAACAATCACAGATGTTAAATTTATCAGAGATAAGCAACGGTCTTGTAGAAAATGCTGAGATGATAAACGAGCCGGCTACTTATGAAGATTTTGTAAATACATTTAAACCCGGAGATTTATTATTTATCAAAGCCGCTAACAATAAACCTGTTTCACACGTGATAGTTTGGCTTGGCTATATGGGGCAAAGTCCTGACGGAACACCACTTATAATGGACAGTCACGGAGCAGAAGTGAAAGATGCAAACGGAAACACGATACCGTGCGGAATACATATAAGACCATTTGAAAAAACAAGCTGGTATTACAATAAATTTTCTCACGCGATAAGGATTATAGGATCGAATTAATTGAAGTATAAAAACGAAAGGTGAGATGAAGAACAATATATCTGTGCAGATATTAAGGTTTTTTTCAAAAAATGATTTGAAAGATTTTGAATTATTTTTAGAGTCGCCATATCACAATTCAAATAAAAAAATAACCGCATTAAACAAGATTGTATTTTCCTCATTAAAATCCGGCAAAGATGAGATAC
>DOWN01000034.1:463-3922 GCA_003519545.1 Bacteroidota bacterium | reverse complement strand
CCCGGCAAAGATGAGATACTTGAAAGAGAAAAAATTTATAAAAAAATTTTTGGAGAAAAGGAATTTAATAATCAGATTTTAAAAAATTTATTTTCAGAATATCAGAAACTTTTAAAAAATTTTCTCGCCATAAAATCACTTGAGCGGAATACACCCAAACAGAATTTATTTTTCATAAAAGAATTATATGAGAAAAAATCATTTCACATAGCGGAAAGGTTTATCAATGAAGAGTTAAGCAGAATGGATGATATGCAACAGCAGAGCGAAACATATTTCGAAGATAAACTTGAATTGCTTGATTCTCTTGATTTGATTTATCAGATGGATGTTGCTATCAGTAAACGCGGGGATTTTTTTGCCACGAGAAATAATTATATGATACTGAATTTTTTTGTAAAGTTTTTTGAAGATTTGAATGACAGTTTATTATTGATAGAGAATAAAAAAAATTCAGAAGAGACAAATCCACAGTTAAATTTTTTAAAATATATCAACCTTGAAGGATACATAAATTTTATGAAAGAGAAATATCCGCAGGTTGGTAATTTAATTTCGATTTATTATACGATGTATCTTACACGAGTTGATAAAGAGAACGAGGAACATTTTTACCGATTGAAAGAATTGGTGCTGGCGAATGTAGAGCCGCTTAACATTTACAGGAAATATAATTTCTGGATTTTTTTACAGAATGCAGTTTATTCAAACTACGGTTTGAAGAATAAAAAATTTAACAGAGAATTATTTGAGATAAATAAATTTTTTCTGCGATATAATTTTTGGGAAGAAATATTTAAGGGTTATATGCCGGGGTTGATGTTTATTAATATCGTGACGAATGCGAATATTTCAGAAGAATACGACTGGGCAGAAAAATTTATAAATGAATTTGGAAAATATCTTGAACCGGAGACTCGGGAAAATGATTTGAATATCGCAAGGGTGATGATATTATTTTCGCAGAAGAAATTTACGGAGGCATTGGTGGCAAATTCACTTATAAAAACAGATTCGATTGGTGAAAAAATAAATTTAAGATTTTATAATGTAATGATATTCAGTGAACTTGGAGATTATGATTCCGCGATAAATGAGTTGGAGAATTTCAGGAAGTTTATAAACTCAATGAAGGAGAGCGGTAAACTGCCGGTTTATGCTGAGGAGATGACATTGAAATCGGTGAAACATTTTTCACGTATTGTAAATGCGATGGCGGGGAATAAAAAACTTGATTATGCATATTACAAAGAGGCGAAGAATGACAAATCGTTCAGGTTTAAGAAATGGGTGATGGAGAAGATGGAGGAGAGGGTTTAGGGGTGGTGTAGGGTGTGGTTGAGGGTTGGGCTTCACCACGAATTTTTGCAATTGATAAAGGAATCAATAGTGGGCTTCACCACGAATGAACACGAATTGCACGAATTGCACGAATGGTCGATTACGCAGGAGTCCCTTTCAGGAGACTCCTGCGGGAGAGGGGATGTTTAAGAGAATTGTTTTGCATGTGTAAATTTCTAATCAAGGGATCCTTCCTCGCTTCGCTCCTTCAGGATGACAATGGGTTTTAAACTCCCGACGCGTCGGGATAATCTAAGTCTGCAATTACAAGAAATGAATCTCACTCCCAGTAGGGATAAACTGGATGGCAAGGTGAATTAATTCCAAGTGATAATTATCAAAATTAGTATGTCAAAGAACGGGAAGGAATGAAAACAAAAGTGAAAAAATTTTCTTACTTTAGATTAATTGAATAAGTTGTTTGTAAATATGACTGATGTTCAAAAATAAGTGGTGACATTTTGGTGTAAAAATGGTGGCATTTTTCTTTCGATAAAAATACCTTTTTGATTCTTACATTCTCACATAGTTAAAAATTTTATTCATCGTTACGAAATAGTTAAATTTATTATTGTTACAATAATATAAATTACTTTCAAACAATTTCTTAACATAGTTATCTAAATATTAATCGTTAACTGAATTATTTTTGTTTTCAATATTTGAATCGAGGTCTGAATTAATTCCGTTATCGTTTTCTGATAAATTTTTGTTATCTGAATTGTTAGTAGTATCAGTTTCATTTATCGGAACATCGTAAAGATGAGTATTAACATAATCAGAGAAAGGTATTTCGCCGAAAGAATGACTTCCATTTTCAACAATCAAAGACGGTTTGAAAGTAATATCCTTTTTATCATTCTCGTCATTTTCAGAAAGAGGTAATGATATGTTTGGAGAAACAGGTTTGAATTTATGATAATAAATCTGGTCAGGAAGTTCAGGGTTTGGAATTTCCGGAGTTGAAATATTTTCAATTTCCGGGAATGAGTTTTCATGGTTAATTTTTTTTGAAGAATCAGGAATGGGTTTGGTTAAGTTTGAAGTTTGTGAATCAGTTTTTTGAGAAATCAGTTCATCTTTTGTATTTTGAATTTCAAGATTTTCAATTTCTTCAAGATATTTTAAATCAGTATTTTCTTCCATATCGAAATCGTCATCGAATATTTTCAGGTCAAAGTTTTTTTCAAATTTAACAATTCTATCAAGCACAGAATATTTCATTCGAGCGAGGATTTCTCTTTCCGAAATTGATTTTCCACTATCAGAAAATTCACTATCAAGTTGATAAAAATCTTTTACGAGGAGTTCGAGTTTATTTTTTTCAGACATAAAGATTGATTCTTTAAGAGATTCAAGATGAATTTTTTGTAGGTCTGAAAGAATTTTATTGTGTTGTTTAGCCCAGCGAATTAGAGTCCATTTGCTAACGCGAAGATATTTAGAAATTTTGGCGAAAGAATAACCTGCACCGCGAAGTTTGAGGAATTTAAGTTTTGTTTTTTTTGATTTCATTTGTTTATGATTTAAGTTAGTAAAAAATGGTTTTAGTGATTGGAGATATTCAGAACGGTGGGGAAATTTAAGGGTTATGTGGTAATTGTCAATTAGATCAAAATTCCGGAAGTTTAAGAACCCTGAAACAACCTATACAAATATAGGATTTTAAAAATTATTTATTCGGGAAGAAGAAGATGTTTTGTTAAAGTCTTTTTGTTTGGAAGTTTGGGGAGGAATGAGTATCAAGTTAATGAATTTGGATTACGCAGGAGTCCCTTGCAGGAGACTCCTGCGGGAGAGGAGGTGGAATCACGAGAAGGGCTTCACCACGAATCCCGCCAAGTCGGGACAGGTTAACACTAATTAGGCGAATTGCACGAATGGGATAGAGTAGATACGCTGGAGTCCCTTTCAGGAGACTCCTGCGGGAGAGGGTATGAATGAGATTGCGGGTTTCCGACACGTCGGGATAAACTAAGTCCGCAATGACAAGAAGGGAGTATACCACTAAAGGGATCCTTTCCCGATAAAAGGAATCGGGACAGGCAGTCGTTTCACTTCCTCAGGATGACATAAATTTTTTGTAATGTGGGAATACGCAGGAGTCCCTTTCAGGAG
>DOWN01000034.1:0-306 GCA_003519545.1 Bacteroidota bacterium | reverse complement strand
GACTCCTGCGGGAGAGGGTATGAAAAGGGTTTTAGAATGAAAAAAAGAGGGATTTTTTTGGTATAAAAATCTAAAAAGTTAAGAAAAAGGGAGTTTTTTCCATTTTTTATATAGATTGAATTTTGTAATTTTGAATGTATTTAATCTCACACGTTAAGACCGGAACAGAGTTTAAATAAGTTCTAGTCAGATTCCGGATTGTCTGATTTTAGAGTCGTAAACAATTTAGCCTCAGTTATTTATAGCTGAGGCATTTCTGTTTAAATTCAACTGAAATATTACATAAAAATTTATTTATCATTTCTA
>DOWN01000028.1 GCA_003519545.1 Bacteroidota bacterium | reverse complement strand
CCGAAGATGTCAACGACTTTGATTGCGATTTTTTTTGTGCCTTTTGTGTCGTAAGTTTTTGGTGTTGTTTTGAGTTCGAGTTCTTTGTTTTTCTTTGTCTTAAAAGTTTGCCATTCATTTTCAAAGATATAGTCACCAGTCCAAACTTCTTTTACATCAGGTATTATAATTTGCTCCGGCTCGACAGTACCATCTATCTTCATTTGAGCTGATTCATCATAAATACGGATAATTTCTTTTTTGCTTTCGTAGTTATAATCAACTGACCAATAATCAATCCAGTCTGACCAGTGTTTCGTTAAAATTTCTTGTTTAATGATACCTGTTTTTGATTTTGAAATCTTAATAATTTTACCGCTTTCGATAACGATTTTGCTACCGCCGTTTTTTAAGTTTGATTCAACTGTAGCAACATCATCCTGATTATAAAAAACTTTGAAATCTGTAAGTTCGATTACGACTTCCCGTTTTTTTATGAGTGGTTTAACTTCAATATAAGCGACATCATAAAAGACAACCTGATTTTTTTCGACTGCACGTTTATCAAAGACTTCACGCGGAATATATTTAAGCGAGAGATCAATACCCTTTTGCTTTGCTTCATCTATAATATTCGGCACAAGCCCCATTTCAAACTCGAAAGCAAGAATATCAGCTTTTGTAATATATTTTTGACGACATTCGTTTAATACTTCTTCAACAAATAAACGGGTCACGGGTAAATTTACCGGACCAATAGAAACGAGACGGGAAGATTTTTTACCCAGAAAGGTTTTGAAACCTTCAACGGGCTGAGCCTTATATGCTTTTAAAATGAGAGCGGTAAAGTTTTTTTCTTTTTCTTTAATTTGATTTATTTTTTCTTCTTCCCGGAGGTTTGTATTAACACCTATAAAATGTTGTCTTTCATATTTACCGAGATTGAGAATTTCAAATGCACGATAATTTTTGCCGGAGTTTTTTAGTTCACGCTGTACACCAATCATTCTTTTTCTTATAGTGTGAATAGAAAATTTTCCGAGATCAGAGCCAATCCATTTACGGTTTAATTTTTCAGCAACTGCGAGAGTGGTTCCGGAACCGGCGAAGAAATCGCAGACAATGTCGTTTTCGTTAGAAGAAGATTTAACAATTCTTTCTATAAGTGTTTCAGGTTTTTGCGTTGGATATCCTAAATCATCTTTAGCATTCACAATAGTTTGAAAATTTGCAATATCATTCCATACATCTGATATTGGAACGCCCTTTGCTTCATCTAAATATAATCTTCTTGTTTTAGTTATAGGTTTATACTTTCTTCCATTTTCATCTTTACTTGAAAATCTTGCTAATTGTTTTTCTGAATAGTTCAAGTATATTTTATTAAAATATACATTTGAAGTTTTTGAATAATATAAAATATTTTCTTTACCTCTAACAAAATTATTAACTAATGATTTATAGCCCGCAACTCCACTCCTTGCCCAAGTAATTTCTCTTCTAAAATTATTTTTTCCAAAAATTTCATCTAAAACTAATCTTATATAGCTATTCAATCTCCAATCGCAATGAACGTAAATACTTCCATCATCAGCGAGTAAATCTCTCATAAGTATAAGTCTTTCATAAATCATTGAAATGAAACTATCAGAGCCCTTACCCCATGTATCTCGATATGCAATCTCTTCAAGTATATTTGGTTCTTTAGTGAAAGAATCAGAACCGATATCAATATTCATAGAAAAATCAGCACCAACATCAAAAGGAGGGTCAATATAAATCAGTTTTATGCCACCGTTTTTTTCGATTTCATCTCTCATCGGTCCGTTTTTAAGACTTGAGAGAATGAGTTTATTATCACCCCAGATTAATTTATTAGTCCAGCCGGCGATTTGCCTTCCGCGTGAATCGGTTTCGAACAAAGACCAAACAGGGAGGGCTTCATCTTTTTCCAATCGAGGTTCATCAATTTGCTCGACTATTTGAAAAGGGAGAACGATTTGTGAAACTTCATTTGTTTTTCCATTCCAAACAAGTTCAACTTCTCTTTTATCATCAAAAAGCAAGAAGCGGTATTTATCCGGAAGAGGTTTTCCTGATTCGAGGAGTGAGATTATATCGCGGATTTCGGAATCGAGAAGTTTCATTAATTGGTTTTTGTTTTTTTCAGTTTAACCGGTTTAGATTTTTCAACAATTTTAATTTTAGACTCTTCAGGTTTATAGTTATTCAGGAAATGAGTAATATCAACTGAAGGCAGTGAATACTTACCAAATTTTCCAAAAGCAGTGACATTAGAAAGAAATGCTCTGCAATTTGCAATCATCATTGGAAGGGATGAACGGAAAATGAAATTTGTTTTTTCATCTTCAGGATGAGAATCAAAATTTTTAATCAAAAATTTTCCGGAGGATAAAATGGAGAAAGAATATCCGGGAAGTCTTAATTTTTGTGTATTAATATTCATTGCAAGAATATTAATAAATTCTCCGATTTTTTCTTTATTCATTAAAATTTTGTAATCCATATCAACTATATAATTATGAAAATCAGGAATTCCTTCAAAGCCATTATCTGTTCGAAAGCTAAAATTGAGAACATTAAAATCTTCGAGAATTAAATCAGATTTTTTTATTTCCATTAGTCAACCTTTTTATAAGGATTATCAATAAATTCAAAATTTTCAGGTACATCTATAGTTTCATAATTTTCTGAAATACCATCTAATATATCAATAGGGTTAATATTATTTTTACCATCATAAATTATATCTGTATATGATTTTGTTTCATTGAATTGAGGATTCATTTTTAAACCTAATATTCTTGAAAATTTTGCAATAAGTTTTAAATTTAAAAGTTTATCACCGGAAAACAACTGGGTAATAAAACTTTTTGAAGTTTTGAGTTCTTTAGCAATATCAGATTTTGATAAACCAAGAAA
>DOWN01000003.1 GCA_003519545.1 Bacteroidota bacterium | reverse complement strand
ATATAAAAATATTTTGATTTGATTATTCCGATTTTAATTTTATACCTTTAGTGTTTTACACTTATAAGTTATTTTTGAAGAGATGAAAAATATTTTTAACACGGTATTTATTGTTTTATTTATAATAACTTTTTCGGGTTGCAGTTCAAAACCAGAACCTGAGAAACTTCCTATAAGCGTCAGACAGAATTTTAATTTGTTGCAGAAAGATCCACAGTTTGTGATGTATTTAAATTTTAAAATGATGAGAGGAACTGATTTTTGGAAAACAAATGTATCGGATTCTATATTCAGCGGAGAGAGAACATTTGGTAGTTTATTATACACTTTTAAGCAGGCAACAGGTGCATCAATCAACGATAATCTTGATGAATTATATTATTCAAATTCATGGATTGGTGAAAACTCAATTGTGTTAAAAGGGGTGTTTGATAAAAATAAACTTGATGAATCACTTAAGAATGACTCTACATATAAAATAACAACTTATTCAGACGGAACGAAAATCTACCACAACGAAGAAGTAAAATTATATTTTTTCTTCAGAGATAATAACACAATTTGTGCGAGTAACTATTACAGCAGAATTGATGAAATGATTCCGACTAAAGATACATCCGCAACAGGGCTTGTCACAAATGATTCATTAATGAGAATTATAAATGACATAGTATATAAGAATAATATAATGATGGTATCTTCTGAACCGACATTTATTAGAGGAGTTTTTATGAATTTTCTCGGTTCCCCACCAGACACAGAAATGAATCCGGATACCTCAATGTCAGGATTTATTGACGATATAGATAAAATTTATAAGAGCATTAATGCAATCTCTTTTTCAGCAAAGATGGATAAGAATTTAAAATTTTTAATACAGGGAGAATGTTATGATAACAGAGAGGCAAATAAACTGAAAAATTATATGAAAGCCATCTTAACAATTACAAAATTCAAACCCGGAGTGGCTTCAGGAGAGAAGAATAATGATGAAGTGTCGGATCTGATAAAGAATATAAAAGTAAATCAGTATGATAATACTGTATATATTGAAATTAACATTACAAGTGAAAATATAAATTTATTCCGTAAGTCGTTAAATTAAGAATTTAAAAATTTTTCTGCTTCTAAAACGTCATTTTCACTTCCTATAAACAGAGGCACTCTTTGATGAAGAGATTCAGGTTTGATTTCCATAATTCTTTGTTTACCGTTTGAACTTCTACCGCCTGCCTGTTCAACTATATAACTCAATGGATTTGCTTCATACATTAATCGGAGTTTTCCGTTTGGATTTTTTTTGTCTGAGGGATACATAAAAATTCCTCCGTATAAAAGATTTCTGTGGAAATCAGCCACGAGACTTCCTACATATCTTGATGAGTAAGGTTTTCCTGATGCTTTATCATCAACTTTTAGACTGTCAATATATGCTTTCATTTTATCATCCCATTTGCAATAGTTACCTTCATTCACAGAATAAGTTTTTGATTTATTGGGAATCTTAATATTTTCATGAAATAAAATAAATTCACCTGCGGTGGGATCTAAAGTGAATCCGTGAACTCCGTTTCCTGCGGTATAAACGAGAATAGTGCTTGAACCATAAATACAATATCCTGCGGCAATTTGTTCAGTCCCTTTTTGCAAACAATCTTCTAAAGTACCTAGACCTGTTTTAGAAATTCTTTTATACACTGAGAAAATTGTTCCAATTGAAATATTTGCGTCAATGTTAGATGAACCGTCAAGAGGATCGAAATGAACTATATATTTATTTGAAATTGTTTCAGAATCTTTAAACTTATCATCAAGAGGAATAAAAGTTTCTTCTTCTTCAGAACAGATAGCACATATATGACCGCCTACCTTCATTGTATTGGTCAATAAATCATTTGCATATACATCAAGTTTTTTTACCTCTTCACCCTGAACATTTTCTTTACCTGCAAGACCGAGAATATCTGCGAGACCCGCTCTGTTAACTTCGAGAGAAATTAATTTACATGCTAATGCTATATCTGCAAGTAAATCTGACAACTGACCTGTAGCAGAAGGAATTTTTCTTTCTTCCTCAATGATGTGTCTGTATAAAGTTCTGAATTTTGAATCCATATAAATAAATATTTTAAATTGTAAAAGTAGTTAAATTAAAAAATCATATCAATAACAGATTTGACAGATTCAGCACCCTGAATTTTGATTTTAGAAGATTTGTTATCAATATTTTTAAAGTTTCCTTTTGGAATAATAATTTTTTTAAATCCTAATTTTTCCGCTTCATAAATTCTTTTATCAATTGATGAGATAGTTCTGATTTCACCTGAGAGCCCAATTTCACCAAGCACTACAGAATCAGAATCTACAGGAATATCCCTGTAAGAAGAATAGATACTCATTGCGATAGCAAGGTCTATAGCAGGTTCATCAATTTTTACACCTCCTGCAATATTAATAAAAATATCACTTTTGTTTAAGAACAAACCAAGTTTTTTTTCAAGAACGGCAATGAGAAGATTTAATCTTTTATAATCAAATCCGGTAGATGTTCGCTGTGGAACACTGAAATTAGAAGAAGTAACTAAACCCTGAACTTCGATAAGTATAGGTCTTGTTCCTTCGATGGAACAGGAGATTACACATCCTGAAGCACCATAATTTCTTTGAGATAAAAATATTTCACTCGGGTTTAAAACTTCTTTTAAACCTTTATCGGACATTTCAAAAATTCCAATTTCATTAGTGGATCCGAATCGGTTTTTAATTCCCCGTAAAATTCTGTATGAATGAGTTCTCTCACCTTCAAATTGCAGAACAACATCAACCATATGTTCAAGGACTTTGGGACCCGCTATCATACCTTCTTTGGTAATATGCCCGACAATAAAAACAATAATACCTTTTGATTTTGCAATTTTAATCAAAGAAGAAGTGCAATCGCGAAGTTGAGAAACAGTTCCCGCAGCACTTTCGAGAAGCGGATCATAAATTGTTTGAATGGAATCAATAATTAAAATTTCAGGTTTTTCGTTTTCAACGACAGAAGCAATGATTTCAATATTTACTTCATTAAGAATTAAAAAATTATTTATTTGTGAGTTTAACCTGTCAGCCCTCATTTTTATTTGCTGGGCAGATTCTTCACCACTGACATATAAAAATTTTTTTTCCTGAATATTCCCTGCAATTTGCAACATAAGAGTTGACTTCCCTATTCCGGGATCACCGCCTATTAATAATACGCTGCCTTTAACAAGTCCGCCACCTAATACTCTGTCGAGTTCTGTAATTTTAGTTTGTGTTCTCTGATAATTGTCCGGTTCGATATTATTGAGATCGGAAATTTCGACATTTCTTAATAATAAATCTGTTTGGCTTTTGGATTTTCTTGAATTGGTAACACCTTCGTTTCTGCCTCTCAGATTAGAAGTTTTACCTGATTCAATAACTTCCTCTACAAAAGAATTCCATGAATTACACTCCGGACATTTCCCTGCCCATCTGGGTGAATTATATCCACAGTTTTGACAAATATATATTGATTTTAATTTCAATTAATGATTTAACAAAACAAACATAAAAAAAAATAAATCGTTTTTAAGGGCAGTAATAAATCTTGGGAAAGAATAAATACAATTAAATAATTCTTTAAATAGTAATTTTTTTTAACTAATATGAGTAAATTAAAATTATGGAATTAAAATCATCTATACCGGCATTTCCTGTATTAAATATTAGAGATGCCATCGAGTTTTACAAAGAGAAGTTGGCATTTGAAGAGATTTACAGCGAGTTAAATTTTGCAAGATTGAAACGGGATAAAATAATATTGGATTTTTGGAAAGCGAATGATAAGAGTTGGAAGTTTCGCAGTGTGTTTTTATTTTTGAAACCTGTGAGATCAGGAGACGAAAGTTTTATAACGGGCACTCATAGTTGCAAAATTGAAGTAACGGGAATTGAAGAATTATTTAATGAAGTAAAAGATAAAAAAATACTTCATAAAAAACATAAAGAATTAATAACGACAAACTGGAATACGAGGGAATTTCATATTCTTGATTTGTATGGTAATCTTATAACATTTTTTGAAAATTTAAAAAGTTAAATACGATGAAGAAATTATTTTTATTTGTAATAAATTTAGTATTCATAACGAATGTTTATTCACAGACAGAAAAATTAAGAAATGAAATTACAGAATATTTAAAAGGAAAAGATTTGAAAGCCGGAATAAGTTTCTTTTCGTTTTCTAACGGAGATACATTAAGCATAAATGGCGATGATTTTTTCCCGATGCAAAGTGTATTTAAATTTCACATTGGACTTGCAATACTGAATAAGGCAGATAAAGGAGAATTAAATATTGAAGATAAAATTTTAATTAAAAAAGAGGATTTAAAAGAGAACACATGGAGTCCGATCAGAGAAATAAATCCTGAAGGTAATTTCAGTTTGACAATTGCAGAACTACTCAGTTATTCAGTATCAGAAAGTGACAACAATGCCTGTGACATATTGATAGAGATTGCGGGTGGAACAGAAAAGATTCAAAAATATTTTGATGATATAGGATTAAAGGATTTCTACATTGTCGCTAACGAATATGAAATGCATCAAGACTGGGAGACACAATTCAGAAATAAAACAACCCCTAAATCTTCAACTGAAATTATTAAAAAAATTTATTCAGATAATTTATTCAGTAAAAAGAGTTTTGATTATTTATATAAGATTATGACAGAGACTAAGACAGGTCAGAAGAGAATTAAAGAACAATTACCTGAAGGAAGTATAATAGGACATAAAACCGGAACGTCCGGTAAAAACGACGGTATAATAGCAGCAGTGAATGATATTGCTTTTATATCACTTCCGAATGGTTTCAAATATATTCTCAGTGTATATCTTACAGATTCAAAACTTGATTACCCTGAAGCCGAAAAAGTTATGTCTGATATAAGTAAAATTATTTCAGATTATTATAAATAAGAGATTGTCGTAAATCCCCTTTAATTATGTCGTTATTGCAATAAGCAATTTTAATTTAAAGTCAGTATTTTTGAAAAAAACATTATGTCAGAAAAAATTCAAAAACTCACAAGTTGTATCTGGTTTAACAATCAGGCAGAAGAAGCAGTAAATTATTATATCTCATTGTTTAAAGACGGAGAGATAAATCAAATTTCAAAATACGGAGAAGGTGAATTTGGGACTCCCGGTACAGTCAGAACGGTAAGTTTCAAATTGTTTGGTCAGGAATTTCTTGCCGTAAACGGAGGAGATTATTTCAAACTCTCAGAAGCATTTTCAATTATCATCTCGTGTGATACACAGGAAGAGATTGATTTATACTGGGAGAAGTTATCAGATGGAGGAGAAAAACAAATGTGCGGATGGGTTAAAGATAAATTCGGATTATCCTGGCAAGTTACTTCATCACTTGTTTACAAAATTGGAAAAACCGGTAAACCCGAAATCTTTGATAAGATGGTTAAAGATATATTGCAGATGAAAAAGATTGATATATCAGTATTAAAGAAATACGATGAAAATCAGTAATTAGAATTGAATGTCAAAAAAATAATAGCAATTTTCAAGAAGTAATTTAAAATAATTCTTGTAATTTTTGTATTAACTAAATATTTAATAATATGAACAATATAAAAATTGAAATTAAATGGGCTGTTATTTTTATCGTAATGATGATAATCTGGATGTTTATTGAACGTATATCCGGATTACATGATGTAAACATTGCTTACCATGCAATTTTTACAAATTTTGTTGCAATACCTGCTATAATAATCTATGTTCTGGCACTTAAGGACAAAAGAAATAATTTTTACGGCGGAGTAATGACATACGGACAAGGATTTAAATGCGGGATTATAATTTCATTAATAATCGCAATCTTTAGTCCCGTTTTACAGTTACTTATTTCAAATGTTATATCACCGGATTACTTTAAGAATGCGATTGAATACGCCGTTCAGACCGGAGTTCAAACAAGAGAAGAAGCCGAGAAATATTTTAACTTACAAAGTTATATGATAATGAGTGCTATAGGATCTTTTGTAATGGGAACAATAACAACTGCTATAGTAGCAATATTTATGAAGAAAAAATAAAATTTAAAAAATGAAATCAATAAATCCATATTTAATATTCGACGGAAACTGCGAAGCAGCTTTCAATTTTTACAAAGAAGTATTTGGTTCAAAAGAAATGTTTATTTCAAAATTTTCTGAAATTCCCGGAGACGAAGGTAAAAAAGTTTCTGAGGCAGATAAAGATAAAGTAATGCATGTGAGTATTCCAATGGGGAATACTATTCTTATGGGAAGTGATGCAGGAGAAGGTTATTCAGGAAAAATAAATTCCGGTAATAATTTTTCAATTTCAATAGATACGGATTCTAAAGAAGAAGCAGACAGATTTTTTAAAGGATTATCTGAAGGTGGAGTGGTGTTAATGAATATGAATGATACTTTTTGGGGTGCATATTTTGGAATGGTGACTGATAAATTCGGAATCAACTGGATGGTCAGTTACAGCACTCAACATTAAAAATCATGCGGACTTTCGATATTTGTTTTTATATTCAAGCGGAGTCAGTTTAGTAATTTTTTTAAAAATATCTCGGTAAGATTTTGAGTCTGAATATCCGACTTCAAACATAATTTCGGATATGGTTTTATTTTCAAGTTCAATTTTATTTTTAGCCGCTTCAATTTTTACCCGTTGAATATACTGAATCAGAGAATTGTTAGTTGCTTTTTTAAATCTTCTTTCGAGAGTCCGTCTTCCTAAATTAAATTTTTTTGCAAGTTCAGTCACAGTGATTTTTGAGTTATAATTTTTTTCAATGAATTCTTGTATTTCTATAACAGTAAAATCCAAATGTTCTTTTTGTCCTCTGAATATAGTAAATGGTGACTGAGAATTTCTGTTTATATCCAATTCAAAAAACTTAGAAGCCTTTATGGCAACTTCTCTGTTTGTATATTTTTCCACGATATATAAAAGCAAATTCCAATAAGAGTTTGCACCGCCGCTTGTATAAATTCTTTTTTCAAACGTTATAACTTTATCATCTTCTAATAAAACATCAGGGAAAAATTGTCTGAACAAATCTGAATAGAGCCAGTGAGTTGAACTTTTAAGACCGTTTAAAAGACCTGTGGAAGCAAGCAGGAATGAGCCAACACATAAAGAAGCAATCTCTGATCCTGAATTGTATAATCTTATTATATGAGACAGACATTTTTTGTTTATATCAATCGCTTCGGAGAAATCTCCGCTTATAGCAGGAATAATCAGTAAATCAGTTTTTTTAATTTCGTGAATCAATTTATTTACATTGACCGTATATAAACCATTTTGCAGATTTATTTTTTTTGTAAGTCCTGCAAGAATAATTTTGAATTCAGGTTTTTTATTTAATGATTTCAAAATATCATTAACGGCAGTAAACATATATTGAGGATCAGTTATAGATGCTAATACTGCCTTTTCAGGAACAAGTATAGTAATTGTTTTCATAATTAAAATTACTTTTTTTGGATGTCGCATTCAACCCTTTAAATTGTCGTTATTACAATACAATTATATAAATTAAATTTAGTATTTTTGTTAAAGGAGAAAAAATGGAAATAATAAACAGAAGTAAAAATCAAAATGTATTGTGTGTTAAAGCGGATAAGTTTCCCGAAGGAATCAAAGATGCATTTGATAAATTATATTCAGGTATAACAAATCCGGATAAACGAACTTTTTATGGTATTTCTTATATGGGCGAAAACGGAGAGATTATTTATAAAGCAGCAGCAGATGAATTAAGTGAAAAAGAATCAGAAGAAACAGGACTGGAAAGGTTCACTATTGAAAAAGGAGATTATATTTCAAAAAGAATTGAAGATTTTATGAATAACATTCCAAAAATTGGAGAGACATTTAATGAACTATTCAAAGATGAAAGAATTGATAAAGATAAAGGTTATTGTCTTGAAGAATATGTGAATGA
>DOWN01000072.1 GCA_003519545.1 Bacteroidota bacterium | reverse complement strand
TATTTAAGTTCTCCAAATGTTTTAAAAATTGATTAATTATAAATTGTTCTTTATTTTTTTCAGTACTTAAGAATTTCGATAATTTTATTTTAATTTCAGAATACAATGTTGACCATTGAAAAATTTCCCAATCTTTATATTCTGCTGTAGGAAAAAAATATTTTACTAATGCAAATTTTTCTAATTTTCCTAATTCACTAATATTTTTGTAATTATCTAACTGTTGTGGTGTAAGTTCTAATTCTATTTTATTCTCAATGACAATCTTAACATCATTGTTTTTATAAATTAAAATATCCGCAATACATTTCATTTTTCCATCATTAAAACAAACTCTTGTTTTTGAATATAGTTTACCATGAGGAACTTTAGAATTTATAAATTTCAAGAATAATTTTTGAAATTTTTCACTATTATTAAAAGTAGCAGAGAAAATATTAGATAATCTATCTTCTGAATATGACTCAACTTTTCCGTAAATTATTTCTTGAAGGTAACTTTGGCTCATGTAAAAATTTAGTGAATTTTATTTAAATTAAAAATCAAAAATTTAATTCAAAAAATTAATTCAGATTGAAGAAAAAACCGCTATGAAGAAGATTCTTTAACCCCGATTATCTGAATTGAATACTTGATTTAATTATAATAATTTGTGCTTTTATATGTAATCATCCCCGATTAGATATTAATTTCACTTAATTATGGACAAAAACACTGCTATTAACAAAGAATACATTGAAATTGAAAATAAGGAATGGCTCGACTCTCTGGATTATGTTTTTGAAACGGAAGGTCCGGAAAGAGTCAGTGATCTCTTAAAAAAATTACAACTTCATGCTCAAAATATCGGAGTAAAAACTTTTTTTACTGCAAATACTCCTTATATAAACACAATTACTATTGATAATCAACCTCCCTATCCGGGAAGCAGAGAATTAGAACGACGTATCAAAAGTATCATCAGATGGAATGCTATGGCGATGGTAGTAAGGGCGAATAAAGAACTCTCAGGCATAGGAGGTCATATATCTACTTACGCTTCTGCCGCAACTCTCTATGAAGTTGGGTTTAATCATTTCTTTAAAGGTAAAGGCGATGATCATAACGGTGATATAATTTATTTTCAGGGACATGCTGCTCCGGGAATATATGCAAGGGCTTATTTGGAAGGAAGAATTACCGAAGAAGAATTGAATAACTTCAGACGAGAATTGCAAAAAGATGGTCCGGGTTTATCATCTTATCCTCATCCATGGCTAATGCCTGAATTTTGGGAATATCCGACTGTGTCAATGGGTCTTGGACCTATTATGGCTATTTACCAGGCAAGGTTTAATAAATATCTGAACGACAGAGGAATAAAAGATACAACAGGACAGAAAGTTTGGGCTTTTTTAGGTGACGGAGAAACTGATGAACCTGAAACTTTAGGGGCTATCACTCTCGCATCAAGAGAAAAACTTGATAACTTAATTTTTGTAATTAACTGTAATCTGCAAAGACTTGACGGACCTGTAAGAGGTAACGGTAAAATTATTCAGGAACTTGAAGCTATATTCAGAGGTGCGGGATGGAATGTTATCAAAGTGATTTGGGGTTCTGATTGGGATCCATTACTTGCTAAAGATGAAAATGATTTACTTGCGAGAAGAATGTTTGAAGTTCCTGACGGACAGTTTCAGAAATATACTGTCTCACCGGGAGATTTTATAAGAAGAGATTTTTTTGGTAAACATCCTGAACTTATGGAAATGGTGAAAAACTTATCAGATGAACAACTTAGAAGACTCGGCAGAGGAGGACATGATCCTGTGAAAGTGTATGCTGCATTCAAGGCGGCTGTGGATCATAAAGGTCAACCGACTGTAATTCTTGCTCAAACTATTAAAGGATATGGACTTGGAGAAGCGGGGGAAGGAAGAAATATTACTCACCAGCAGAAAAAACTGAATGAAGAAGAACTGAAAGAATTCAGAAGCAGATTTGCCATACCGATTTCAGATGATGAAATAGGAAAAGCACCTTTTTATAAACCCGGTGATGACTCTCCTGAAATAAAATATTTAAAAGAGAAAAGAGAAAAATTAGGCGGATATGTACCAACAAGGGTTGTAAAAGTGAATCCGTTAACTGCTCCCGATGAAAAAGTTTTTTCGGAATTATATTCAGGATCAAACGGCAGAGAAGTTTCTACTACAATGGCTTTTGTTCAGTTATTGACTAAATTATTGAAAGATAAAAATATCGGAAAACAGATTGTCCCTATTGTACCTGATGAAGCGAGAACTTTCGGTATGGAATCTCTTTTCAGGCAGGTTGGGATTTATTCACACGTAGGACAAACTTACGAACCTGTTGATAAAGACAGTTTATTATATTACAAAGAAGCAAAAGACGGTCAGATACTTGAAGAAGGAATAACTGAGGCAGGTGCAATGTCTGACTTTATTGCTGCGGGAACTGCATATTCAACACATGGTGTATATATGATTCCGTTTTTTATTTTTTACTCGATGTTTGGATTCCAAAGAATTGGTGATTTGATTTGGGCTGCAGGAGATATGAGAACTAAAGGATTTTTACTTGGTGGAACTGCGGGAAGGACAACACTCTCCGGCGAAGGGCTTCAACATCAGGACGGAAACAGTCATGTGCTTGCATTTACAGTGCCTAACTTAAAAGCATACGATCCTGCATTTGCTTATGAAGTTGCAGTGATAATCAAAGACGGTATTGAAAGGATGTATGTGAAGAATGAAGATCTGTTTTATTATATCACGGTGATGAATGAAAATTATGTAATGCCTGCAATGCCTGAAGGAGTGGAAGAAGGAATATTGAAAGGAATTTACAGATTTAAAAAATCACAAAGCAAAAATAAAAATAAAGTTCATTTATTCGGAAGCGGTGCAATTTTAAACGAAGCAATAAGGGCTTCAGAGATTCTCGAAGAAAAGTATAATTGCAGTGTGGATGTATGGAGCATAACAAGTTATAAAGAACTGTATTACGATGCACTCGATACAGAGAGATGGAATATGTTACATCCCGGCGAGAAAAAGAGAAAATCATACATAGAGCAGACTCTTGAAAAAGAGAAAGGTGTTTTTGTAGCAGCATCTGATTATTTAAAATTATTACCTTCGTCAATTGACAACTGGTTTCCGGGAAAACTAATGATACTCGGAACTGATGGATTCGGAAGAAGTGAGGGCAGAGCGGAACTGAGAGATTATTTTGAAGTTGATTACCGATATATCAGTCTTGCTGCACTTACCGGACTTATGGAAGAAGGAGTAATCAAAGCAGAAGATGTAAAAAAAGCAATTAATGATTTTGATATAAATGCAGGTAAACCAAATCCTGTAACAGTTTAAAGAAAAAATTATGATGAAAGAAGTTTTATTACCCGAGATCTCAGAGAATATTGATTCGGGAGATGTAATAAAAGTGCTTGTAAATGTAGGCGATAAGATAACGCTTGACCAACCTTTGATAGAAGTTGAGACTGATAAAGCGGCATTTGAAGTTCCTTCAACAGAAGAAGGCATAATAAAAGAGATTAATGTTAAAGAAGGTGATAAATTAAAAGTCGGCGGAACTATTTTAAAAGTTGATACAAGTGCGGCATCAAACGGTGCATATAAAGATTCAGCAAATCAACAAGAGTCTCAATCAGAAAAGAAAGATGAAGTTAAGACTGAAGAGAAGGATACCAATAAGTCAGAGACAGTTGCTGAAAATGTGGAACATGAGGTTATCTCAAATGATGAGAGTAATAAAAATGGTAATGACAACGGCAGTATAAATCCTGAAAAAGATAAAACACTTTCTGAACTTCAATTAATAGATTCACTTCCTGATGAGACACTCAAAGATCAAAGGAATAAACCGCTGAATGTTTTGATTCCTGCATCCCCGTCGGTTAGAAGACTTGCGAGAGAATTAGGTGTTGATATATCTACAGTGAAAGGAACCGGAAGCGGAGGAAAGATTACAGAAGAAGATGTTAAGAATTATATAAAAGATAATCTGAATGACAAAAAAGAAACGGTTGAAAAAAATGAAATAGTAACGGTTCCCGCAATAAAATCTGTGTATAAAAATTCACAAGAGACTCAGATTGAAAAGATGTCAAAAGTCAGGATGATAACTGCGAAAACTATGTCGCAATCCTGGAATACGATTCCACAGGTTACTCAATATGATAAGGCAGATATAACAGGGCTGGATGAATTCAGAAAAAAATATGGAAACGCGATAAAAGAAAAAGGCGGATCTCTAACAGTAACTTCAATACTTGTAAAAGCAGTCTCATCAGCATTACAAAAATTTCCTAAATTTAACTGCAGCATAGACCTTGAAGAGCAAACAATATATTATAAGAAATTTTATAACATAGGAATTGCCGTTGATACTGACAGAGGATTGCTTGTGCCTGTAATAAAAAATGCAGATAAAAAAACTTTAACTGACATATCAATAGAACTTACACTTCTTGCTGAAAAAGCGAGAAATAAAAAAATCACACCTGATGAGATGGCAGACGGGACGTTCACGATTTCAAATCTCGGTGGAATAGGTGGAATAGGTTTTTCTCCGATTGTTTATTCACCGCAAGTTGCAATTTTAGGAGTATCGAGAGGTTCTATGGAACCGGTATATTCAGAAGGTCAGTTTATTCCAAAAATGATGTTACCACTTTCATTATCTTATGACCACAGAATTATAGACGGTGCAGATGCGGCAAGATTTCTAAGATATTTATGTGAATCACTTGAGAATCCATATATATTATTTTTATAATCCCAGAAAAAAAATTAGATGTCAAAAAATATAGTAATATTAGGAGCAGGACCGGGAGGTTATGCGGCGGCATTTTTAGCGGCTGATCTCGGAATGGACGTTACATTAATTGATAAAGAAAGAAATCCGGGAGGAGTTTGTTTATATAAAGGTTGTATCCCTTCCAAAGCATTGTTACATTTAGCAAAATTAATCCGGGAAGCAAAACATTCAAAAAATCTTGGTGTTGAATTTTCCGATCCGAAAATTTATCCCGAAAAAATTATTGAATGGAAAAATAAAGTTGTATCCGGTTTGACCGGAGGATTAGGTCAACTTTCTAAACAGAGGAAGGTTAAATATTTACAAGGCACAGCAACCATAAAAAGTAAAAATTCTCTTGAATTAAATTCAGAAGGCAAAACTGAAGAAATAAATTTTGATAATCTAATAATTGCAACCGGCTCTTCTCCGGTAAAAATTCCTGTATTTCCGGATTACTCGGATAAAATCTGGGACTCGACAAGAGCACTGGATATAAATAAAATTCCAAAAGATTTGCTTGTGATTGGCGGTGGATATATAGGGCTTGAACTCGGAACTGTTTATGCTTCACTCGGTTCAAAGGTTGATGTTGTTGAAATGACCGGGGATTTGTTAACAGGTGCAGATAGTGATTTAGTATCAGTATTGAAAAAATCAATAGACGGATTATTTAACAACATAATGTTAAAATCCAAAGTTACAAATCTTGCTGAAGAAGGAAAGAAAGTTACAGTTATGATTAAGGATGAAGAAGGAAAAGTTATAAAAAAAGAATATGAAAATGTTCTTATAGCGGTGGGCAGAGTTCCGAATTCAAAAAATATAGGATTGGAAAATGCAGGTATAGAAACAGATGAAAAAGGATTTATAAAAGTTAACGGAAAATGTGAAACGAATGTAAAAGGTATATATGCTATAGGAGATGTCGCAGGCGATCCATTACTTGCTCACAAAGCATCACATCAGGGAAGGGCTTGTGTGGAAGTTATACATGGCGGAAAAAATGAATTTGATCCGAAAGCGATTCCGGCAGTGGTCTTTACAGATCCTGAAATTGCCTGGACCGGTTTAACAGAAAACGAAGCAAAAGCAAAAGAACTTGATTTCAAAGTATGTAAATTTCCATGGGCTGCTTCAGGTAGAGCTTTGACACTTGACAGAACAGACGGACTGACTAAGATACTTGTTGATAACAAAACTGAAAGAATAATAGGAATTGGTATTGCGGGATATGGTGCCGGGGAGTTGATAGGCGAGGCAACACTTGCAATAGAAATGGGAGCAAATGTAGAAGACTTGGGAATGACTATACATCCTCATCCAACACTATCAGAAACTTTGATGGAATCTGCAGATATTTTTAATGGAACTGCGACAAGTATTTACAGACCAAAAAGAAAATAAAATAAAAGAGAGCGAAACATCACCCGTTTGTTTAAATTAATTTTTCCGGCAATAATATTGGGACTTATATTATTAGTCCCTGTCTTAACTGAGGATGAGATTAATCCTGAAGAAGGGTATCCTGTTTGGTTATTTGACTCAACCGGAGATGTTGCCGATCAGACTTCCGGATTATTTTTTTTATCAGGAAAAAATAAAGAAAAAAAATTTCTTATTTGTGATGATGTAGGGGCTATATCCCGGATAATAATAAATGAAAATTTCTCGCCACCATCCGTTAAAATTCAAAAATTAATATTCGCAGATACAGTAAAATCGTTTTTCAAAACTTTTGTGAAAGTTGATTTTGAAGAAATTATATATGATTATAAAAATGATAGAGTATTGATTTCATCGGAGGGAAATAATAATGATGTGAATACTCCGTTCAGATATAGAAAAGACGAAGGAATTTTTTCATTTAAATTAAACGGTTCACCGGAAAACGCAGACAGTATTTTATTCGTTGAAAAAGTAAAAACAGATACAAATCTATTTAAATACACAAGACATAATATTTCATTTGAGGGATTTACTGAAAGTGAAAATTATTATTTTCTCGGTCTTGAGAATTATATGGCTAACCAGTTTGTATTCACAGACAGCACTGAGATATTAGTTACCGATAAGAATTTTAATTTGGTAAAAAGAATTTCAACACATAAAGAAAGTATAGTTACGATTTGCGGATTGTATGCATTTAATGACAGAGAAATTATAGGAGTTGACAGAAATCTAAGAAGAATTTTTTATTTAAAATTTGACAATGATTTTAATATAATTGAGAATAAGTCAGTGACCATGAATTTGAGTGTTCCTGATTATCCTCATATATCAGATATAGTGGGCATTGCCCCCGAGTCAATAGCGATGGACGATGAAGGAAATGTTTTTGTGGCTATAGACCCGTGGAAAGACAAATTTATGGTAGATATGGTGGACAGAGAAAAATTAAAAGATACAGATAAAAAATATTTTTTAAATTATACGCCGATTTTATATAAGTTTAAATATCCTTTTAAATAAAAAACCCGGTGAGAAACACCGGGTTTTTAGAATTTTTAAATTATAAATTTAAAATTACGCAGTAACGAGTTGAGCGTCAAGTTTGGCGGCGATTTGAGGTTTTGGAACTGCACCAACGATAGTATCCGCAATTTTTCCGTCTTTAAAAATCAAAAGTGTTGGAATACTTCTGATTCCGAATTTCATTGCTGTTTCAGGGTTACTGTCAACATCAACTTTTCCGATTTTAACTTTACCATCATACTCACCGGCAAGTTCTTCAATAATTGGAGCAATCATTTTACAAGGACCGCACCATACTGCCCAAAAATCAACTAATACAGGAATATTGGATTGTTCAACTTCTGTCGCGAAGTTAGCATCTGTGAATTCAAGAGCTTTCATTTTTATATTTTCCTTTCTGAAAACAAGTTTATTAATTTATCTTTAAATTACCTTCACCCAGAATTTTTTTCAAGTTTGAAATTAATTCTTGATTTGGGTTTATTTTATACTCTTTCGAAATATATACTTTTGAGTGTCCATTATCTATAACCTGAAAACACAGTTTACAAGTTCCGGAATGAGTTCTTTCGGTTTTTTGACTCTCATCTATCGCTTTTTTAATCAGATTCAGGTTATCTACTTCAAAATTTTTCTTATTTATTACAAGCAAAACATTAGATGCGTTTTTAGTATGAAGTTCTTCGATCGGATAAATTTTATCAACGGTAACTTTGATTTCATCACCGTTCTCATCAGCGTTTCCTTCTATCATCACCAAAGCATTTTCGTCAATAATTTTTTCTTTTTCTTTGAAAAGTTCATTAAACACAACACATTCACCTGATCCGTCAAAATCAATCAGTTTAAATACAGCAAACTCTTTTCCTTTTTTGGAAATTTTTCTTTGAAGATTATTTATAACACCTGCCATTTTAACAGGATTGATTTTATTAAACTCTGTGTCTGTGAAATCATTGCTGAATGTTAGTGTGATGTATTCTTTAATCTCGGCTTCATATTTAGCAAGTGGATGACCTGTTAGATAAAACCCGAGAATTGATTTTTCAAGATTAAATTTCTCCGCATCTTCAAACGGTTCACAGTCATCAAGTTTATAATTCACTGATTGATTTTGTTCCTCTTCACCAAAGAGACCTTCCTGACCGTTATTTTCTGATTGCTCTTTAAATCGCTGAGCGAAGTTAGTGGCACGCTCAAGATTTATGAGAAGTTTTTTTCTGTTAGTTTCAAACTCATCAAACGCCCCTGCATAGATCAGACTTTCGAGTGCTTTTTTGTTGACAACTCTCAAATCAACACGAATTAAGAAATCCAGAAAATCTTTAAAATTACCGTTTTCATTTCTTTCTTTGATTATCGCTTCAACTGCTTTCTCACCAAGATTCTTCAATGCACTTAAACCATAAATGAGTTCGCCGATATTTTTGGAATCTGAACCTTCCGGGAAATAATTAACTTTGAAATCAACTTCACCCTGATTAACATTTGGCTGATTCAGAGTTACTCCCATTTTTTTACATTCATTAGCAAGTTCCTGTAACTCTGTTTCACTGTCTTTTCTGCAAGCCATAGATACCGCGAGAAACTCAAGAGGAAAATTTGCTTTGAGATATGCAGTGTAATAAGCGAGAATGGAATAAGCAACGGCGTGAGATTTATTAAATCCGTAATCAGCAAAGTCTGCCATTAATGTGAAAATTTGTTCGGCAATTTTTTTATCATATCCTCTGCTAATGGCACCTTCTATAAATTCAGATTTAATTGTTTTCATTAAATCTGCTATTTTCTTACCCATTGCCTTTCTCATATTATCTGCCTGAGCCATAGTGAATCCTGCAATATCTCTTGCAATTTCCATCACTTGTTCCTGATAAACAATTACGCCATAAGTGTCTTTAAGTGCACTTTCCATATCGGGATGCAGATAGTCAATTGGTTTTCTTCCGAATTTTCTGTCAATAAAATCAGGAATTAGTTTCATAGGTCCCGGTCTGTATAGAGCATTCATCGCAGAGAGATCGTTTATACTTTGAGGTTTTAACTTGGCAAGATACTCACGCATTTTACTTTTTGAAAACTGAAAAATTCCGATAGTGGAACCTGATGAAAACAGTTCATATGTTTTTTTATCATCGAGAGGGATTTTATCTATCGAGAGATTTTTTTTGTATTTTTCATTAATAAGTTTGAGAGTTCTTCCGATAACTTTTAACTCTTTAAGTCCGAGGAAATCCATTTTGATAAGACCTGCATCTTCGAGTTGGTTCATATCATATTGAGTGCAAAATACATTATCTTCACCCGTAACTTTTGAGAGAGGAACAAAGTCAGTAATATCAGAAGGAGCAATCACAATACCGGAGGCATGAATGGAAGAATTTTTATTCAGATTTTCAAGAGTGGAAGCGTAATTAAAAAGTTTTTTCTTTTCTTCAACATTTCCGGTTTTAAAATAATTTTGAAAATCTTTAACTTCTTCAAGACATTTTTTTAAAGGCGTTACTTTTCCGAAAACAATCGGAATATGTTTAGTAAGATTATTAATTTCTTCAAAGTTAAAATTCAAAACCCTGCCGACATCTTTCAAAACTCCGCGGGGAGCAAGTTTATTAAATGTTATAATCTGAGCGACTGAGTTTTCACCATATTTTTCTTTTGCGTATTGAATAAGTTCATCACGTCTATCGTCCTGAAAATCAATGTCAATATCCGGCATTGATATTCTGCTCGGGTTTAAAAATCTTTCAAAGAAAAGATTATAAATAATCGGATCAACTTCCGTGATACCGAGAGCATAACAAACAAGAGAGCCGGCAGCACTTCCCCTTCCCGGACCAACAAGAACGCCAAGTTCTTTTGCTTTATTAATAAAATCCATTACAATCAAAAAATATCCTGAGAAATTCATTTTCTTAACTATTTCAAGTTCATAGTTAAGTCTTGTTTCATACTCTTCAGTGATTTTTATATTACGGTTTTTTAAACCTTCAAAAGATAGTTTTCTCAGATAATCATCAAGATTTTTTGATTCTTTTTCAGATGCCGGAATTTTAAAGTTCGGCATATGATTACTTTTTGTATCGAGTTCAAGGTTACATTTCTCAGTTACTTCAAGAGTTGATTTTATCGCTTCGGGATAATCTTTAAAAAGATTTATCATTTCCTCAGCCGACTTGAAATAGATTTCGTCAGTGCCGTATCTTAAATTTGTCTGGACATCGCTTGAGTTTGTGAACCTGCTTTGTTTGGCACTTAAGTTTAAATAAATATTATGAGCGATAGCGTGTTCTTTTTTTATGTAATGAACATCGTTAGTTGCTATGAGTTTCAATCCAAACTCTTTAGCAAGAGACGGCATAACTTTGAGAACTTTTTTTTCCGCTTCAATTGATTTATGATCTTGAATTTCCAGATAAAAATCATCTCCGAAAATATCTTTATATTTGCCTGTCATTTTTCTTGCGGTATCCATATCACCACGGGTTATATAACAGGAGATAACACCACCTGCACATGCGGAGGTTGCTACTAGACCTTCACGATATTGATTTAACACTTCGAGATCAACGCGAGGTTTGTAATAATATCCTTCAGTATGTCCTATGGAAACAATTTTCAGAAGATTTTTATATCCTGTAAAATCTTTCGCAAGCAGAATTAGATGAGCATAATTTATATTACTTGAAGCAAGACCATCAGCAGAATCAGAAGACACTTCCTGTTCCACAGTTTTTTTTGCTTTTTCAAAACGGGAAGATGACTGTGCAACATAAACTTCGCAACCGATAATAGGTTTTATATTATTTTTCAGACATTTTTTATAAAACTCCATTGCACCGAACATAACGCCGTGGTCTGTGATGGCTACTGCTTTCATTTTATTTTCAACAGCGGCATTGACAAGTCCATCAACGGATGAGATAGCATCGAGTAATGAAAAGTGAGTATGATTATGTAAATGGATAAATTCTTTCATTAAAGAAAAACAGATTTAAAAATTTTATAGTAAAAAAAGTTAATTAATTTTAAGCATCGAGTATCAGGTATTATTTACACCGGAAGATAAATTATAAGAACAGGAAATTTAGGATTCATTGAACTCAAGTTTAAAAACAGAACCCTTGCCTGCTTCAGATTCACAGGATATTTTTCCGTTCATAAGTTCAGTTAATCTTTTAACTATCCATAAACCTAAACCGTTGGAACTTTCACCGGCAGTTGGTCTTGAAGAGAGTTTAGAAAATTTTCCGAATAGTTTGGGTATTTCTTCGGGTTTAATTCCCTGCCCTTCATCTTTTATCTCAATATTAATTTTTCCGTCAGTTTTGTAAAGTGAAATCAAAACTTTAGAATCCGGATATGAATATTTAATAGCATTTGAAATTAGATTTTCCAAAACCTGATAAACAGAATCTCCGTCTCCTGTAATTTGTATTTCATTAAAATCATCAGTGAAATCAGTATCAATAGAAATATTTTTTTTGGATGCAAGCGGCATTAAATCAGAGATAACCTTATCCAGCACGGAAGAAATGTTGAGTTGTCTGTTATCAAGTACGAGATTTCCCGATTCAATATTATTTATATCAAGAAGATTAGTAACAATGCCGATAATTCTTTTTGATGTATTTTCAATTTTGCTGAGTTTATCAATAACTTTTTCCTGAGACATATTCATATAAGCGTTTTTCAGAGAATTTGCTGACATAAGAATTCCTGTGATAGGACTTTTGAGATCGTGAGCGACAATACTCAAAAATTCATTTTTATCTTTATCGAGATCAATCAATTTTTCCATCGTAGATTTCAATTCTTTATTGATGTTCATAAGTTCCAGAGTTCTCTGTTTAACTTCAAGTTCAAGGTTTTCATTATACTTCTTCATAAGTTCTTCGGTTTTTTTCCTTTCGGAAATGTCACGGATGAACGCACTAAAATTCAGTTTTCCTTCAATCTTTACAGGAGAAATTGCAAGTTCCACAGGGAACTCAAAACCTTCTTTATTTACTGCGGTGATTTCAATCCGTTTATTCAGAATGTGAGACTCACCTGTTTTTACAAATCGTTTTAAACCTTCACTGTGCTTTTCTCTGTATGCTTCAGGGATAATTAATTTTGATAGACTTACATTCTTAACTTCATCAAAAGTGAATCCGAAAATATTTTCAGCCATAGAATTCCAGGCAACAACATTTCCGTCCTCATTGATTACGATTACGGCATCGAGTGCATTCTGAAGGATAAATCTGTTTCGTTCTTCACTTTCATGAAATTTTTCTGTTACTTCAAGGTGTTTTTTTGTTAGTTCAAGATTTTTTAACGTGGCTATTTCAGATTCTTTCTTTGCTCTTTCAATATCAAATAAAACCTGAAGACTTTTTGTTTTGTTGAGAAGTTGTTCATTGTAAATTTTTCTTTCAAGTTCTGAACTTAGTCTTTCATATTCGAATGCTTTTTTATAATCTTCGAGTTGTCTGTGAACTTCCGCAAGGTTTGAATATAATCTGAAATTATCGGCATCGAAATTATTTTTTTCGACCATACTTTCAGAAATTCTAAGGTATTCAATTGCTTCATTAGGCAAGCCGAGTTTGGAATGAACTCTTCCGAGAGCAATATTGAGGTCAAAAATTCCATAGTCTTCATTAAGCGTAGTTTTTAATTTCAGACTTTTATTAAAATACTCAAGAGCATTTTTTAAATCGCCTTTAGTTTCATAATGGTTTGCGAGATTTATATACGCAAGAGATAAACCGTAATCATCATTAAGTTTTTCATAGGTCTTGATACATTCAATGATAAGTTTAAATGCATTTTCAGTATCGTTGGTTAGATTAAAAATCTGAGCCTTATTATTCAGACTTTTAGCCAAGCCGTATTCATCATTGAGATTTTTATAAATCTCAATTGCTTTATTTATATAATCAAGAGAACTGTTTTTATCTTTGAAATTTGCGGAGATGATAGCCAGATTATTATAACAGGAGGCAAGACCTTTTATATCACCGGCGGATTCGAAGAGTTCAATTGCTTTTGTGAGATAATCAAAAGAGGAAGCATATTGACCGAGTCGGTCATAAATTACTCCGAGTATATTATATGAATAAGCGAGACCGATTTTATAATTTTCATTTTTATAAATTTCAGCTGCTTCTTCGGCTTGGATTATCGCTTCTTTGTGATCGCCAATAATTCTATAATAGTTTGCATTAATTCTTTTAGCGTCTGCATAAAGAATTTTATATCCGACTATTTTATTAAACGATGAATCATTTTCGAGATCATCTGAAAATTCTTTTTTCAGTTCAGAAATAACTTCATTGGCAGAATTGAATGAATCTTCAAATTTAATATTACGGTTTTGCCATGCAATATTTAACAGTTCCCGATATTTAGAGAAATCGAACAATAAATTTAATTGGAAATTATTGTCTGGAAATATTCTTAAAATAAAAATATAAAAGATTACAAAAACT
>DOWN01000012.1:9024-11836 GCA_003519545.1 Bacteroidota bacterium | reverse complement strand
ATTCTTCTGACAAATTATGAGACTTTATTTAATATACCTTCTGAATATGAAGATTATTATAATTCATCAGGCGATTATTTATTGTTCATAAAAAGAGGTGGAGCGAATTATGTTAATTCAAAAAATAATGAGATGAGAATACCTTCTGACAAGTATTTTTCCCCTCAAGTAAACCGAAATGGTGAAATTGCATTTTACTTAATTGAAGATTATTACTTATATAAATACATTAATGGAATAAAATCAGAAAACCCGGTAAGTAATTATGGAGTGAGAGGAGTTCCATTATATATAAACGCTGATGGTAATTCAATTTATTACTTCAAAACGAATGATTCTATTTTTGTTTATATAAATGATACTTTATTTTTTAGAACGAATAATAGAAGTTCTAATATATTTTGTATTAATGCTTTTGAATATATCGTTAATTACAATTTAAAAAGTTTAGATAAAAAAATTTATGATTTAAAAATTCTTAATATTGATACTATGGCTTATATACTATTAAACGGAAAAATAAATAATTCGACAGCTTCATCTCCGGATCAGTATTACTCACAAGATCATGATTTTAAATTTATTTTTGTTTCTCAATCATCCGACTCGACATATTGTATTATCCAAAAACAAACCGGAGGTGAATTCGCAATATTCGGAAATAATATTAGAATAGATTTAAAAAATATTTCTGAATTATATACTGATTTTTGTTATTTAGATGAAGATATTCTTACGTGTTATTTGGTAAAAAATAATAAATTAATACAGTTAAAAATCAGATTATGAAAATAATGTTATTGTTAATTTTTTCGTTGACTTATGGGTTTGTGTTTGCCCAAAAAATGCCTTCTGATTATTTCGACGAAGCGATATATGCAACAAGTGTAAATGATAATAAAAAAGCAATTTATGATTTTAAATATATAGTAGATAATTTTCCTGAAAATGAGTTGTTCAGCTTGGCATATTTCAATCTTGCAGAATTGTATTTTGTTGAAAAACAATATGATTCAGCTATTACAATTTATAAAAATATTTTAAATAATGATTTTAATGACACTACTTTAATTAAAGCTGACATTATGAGTATTCCATTTGCTAATTTTACTTATAAATCATGTTTAAGGTTAAGTAGTTATTACCTTATGAATAATGAATTCGAAAAAGCTCTGGATTATCTTAATTTAACAACAACGGATCACAAACCTTTAAGTGATTGTGCGAATTGTGCTGCGGGATTTGAAATTGACTATGCTTTAAATGCAGCAGATATATATCTGCAAATGAATAAAAAACTAAACGCGATTCAAGTATTATTGAAATCTTACAACAATGCTTTTGGAAGTTTCAACAGTCAGGTGGAAGTTTTGAAAGAAATTTTCTTAACTGAAAAAAATGTTAAAAATAAATTAGATCAAGCTCTCAAAAAAGTTTATAAGAAAGAAACAGAAAACAATAGAAAATCTTTTTATGAATTTTATATAAAATTTTATGATGTTGATATATATCTTCATCAACCATTAATTTTAGAAGAACCAACAGAAGAATTAGAAATAGAAAAAAGAATAGCCAGGTTCAAAGAATCCCGGCTATATAAAATGGTGAGTGAATTAAAAAATTAAATTGATTTTGTTACAACTGAAATTTAATTTAAGTTTAAAGTTTATTCCTCTTACGCGGATGGCATATCTGCATACAACGGTGAATTGTCAATATAAATCAAATAATCCTGAATTTTATCTCCACTCATATTGAATATATTTACAAAATTCACTGTTACCTGATTTCCGTCAAGTCTTGTATATAATACTTCCCCTTGCCAGACAATTGAATTTTCATCTTTCCAATATTTTACAACTGAATGTTTTGAAGATTTGATAGATGCAAAAAAAGCATCAACTGCATTTATGATTGCTTCTCTGCCGATAACAGGAGGCCAGTTTCCAAATCTGAAACTTCCGTTTTCTGTAATATAATCTGCAAATCCCTTTGAATCTTTAGCATCTATGGTCTTTCCAAGACCATCAAGATATTCTTTTGTGTCCATTTTTATATTTAAATTAAAATTTTATTGGTGAACTCAAAAATACAAAATATAAAAATTTAAAAATACGACGAAAGGGGGAGAAAAAAACACAAATTTCCAAAACAAATATTTATTTTTGTGTCGGATTATAATCATAAATGATACATTTATAAGTTTATATTTGTGTAATTGGTATTATTCGTGTAAACCTGTCCTTCTCTGCGGGTTTAGTGGTGA
Source organism: Bacteroidota bacterium (assembly GCA_003519545.1). Taxonomy (GTDB): domain Bacteria; phylum Bacteroidota; class Ignavibacteria; order Tepidaquicellales; family Tepidaquicellaceae; genus UBA9002. The sequence goes on along the minus strand of DOWN01000012.1, from coordinate 9,570 downwards.
AGTATTTGTTCGTTTTGTATGATGAATAAATTTATTATTCAAATAAATAATTGAAATGAATAGCACGGATTTGATTGTTAATATTTGTTTGATTGTAAAAATTTATTGCCGCCTCGTCGTCATCTTCCGCTTGCACAAATGCAGATTCAATCCCATTCTGTTTGCAAAATTCACAAACTTCAAAAATTAATTTTTTTCCTATACCTTGACCTTGAAAATTTTTTGCGATTCCAACATCATAAATATAAGCAAGAGGTTTAGAATTATAATATTGATGTAAAATGTAAATTGTCAGTCCTCCAATTACTTCTCCATTTTTCTTTACTACGAAAACTAAAAAATATTTATTAGATAATAATTTATTTAAATAATTATCATCCGGTATTTCACAATCATTATCAAAAACATCTTTAAAAATTTCTAATAGATTTCGAAAATCAGGTAAATCTTTTGTTTCGAGTTTTTTTATTTCCATTGAGTAAAAATCATTTTTGTTATAGTCAATTACGATTCAAACTTAGTTCCATCCCATTTCTCTCCCGGAGG
>DOWN01000012.1:912-9010 GCA_003519545.1 Bacteroidota bacterium | reverse complement strand
GTGCTTCAAGTTTTGAAATTATATTAAGATAACTTTCTTTATCTCTGTTTTGACTTAGTTTGAAAACGTTTTCAATTTTTTCTGCTTTAATTTCTATGCCTGTGATTGCGGGCACCATTTTATTTAAATATTCTTTGGGAAGGTTATCATAAAAAGTGGGTGAATTGATATTTCCTTTTTCAAATTTCAAAGTAAACTTTCTCATAAACTCAACTAATTCATCATCTGTCATAAATCTTATTTGTCCGCTGATATGTACACTCATATAATTCCATGTTGAACCTATCTGTGGATTGCTATACCAAGTCGCACTAACATAAGTACTTGCTCCCGTAAAAACTGTTAACGAATTAGGATTTTCTTTGAATGCTTTATGATGATCTGTATTTCTCATAATATGTGCCTGCAAATAAAGTTCTCCGTTTTTTTCCTCAAACAATACAGGGATTTGAGTTGCAACTTGTTTCCCATTCTTAAAACTGCCTGTTAAAAATGCGAACGGATTTTCTTCCATAAATTCGAGTAGTCTTTGTTTATCTTTTTCTTTGAAGTATGAAAAGTTATACATTTAAATTTTTTTATTTGAAATAAATTTTGAAATAAAATTATAAAACTATCAAATAGTATTAAAATATTCTAATCTACATCTAAAGTTTTTCTGCCAATCCAATCAGCAATCCTTCAACACCTCTTATGTAACAAAGCCGGTAAACATTTTCATAATTTACAATTTCACCTACAAGTTCAGAGCCATTTTTAACAAGTCTTGCTACAAGTTCATCAATATTTTCAACTGTGAACATAACCCTTAAATATCCAAGTGAGTTTACTGGTGAAGTGCGGTGATCTGAAATTGTTTGAGGATTTATAAATCTCGCAATCTCCAGTCTGTTATTTCCGTCAGGTGTTACCATCATCGCAACTTCAACTTTTTGATTTCCAAGTCCCGTAACACTACCCGCCCATTCTCCTTCAATAACTCCGCGTCCTTCTAATGTAAGACCAATTTCAGAAAAAAATTCAACCGCCTTATCAAGAGATTCAACTACAATACCCATATTATGCATTATCGGAAGTTTTGGATTCGACATAAAAATTAAAATTTTATTTTAATGAATTATAATCAAAATATGTTAAATAAATAATAAATTCAATTTTTATAAATCATCTAAACTGATGGTTTTAAAAATTTAAATTTAATTGAACTCTTTCAATTCTTTTAAACCATTCCCGGAAGACCATACTTTCCGATGATTCACATACTATTTAGAACTCTATGAATTGCACGCCGAATTGACATATATCTGAAACCTAAAATGATTAATTTCGTCTAAAAAAAAATAACTCAATATTGAAAAAATGAAAAAAATAATTCCGTTTTTGCTGCTACTAATATTCTTTACGGCAAAAGATTCTTTCTCCCAATTAGGTAATAACAATATGTATGTCCTAAAAAATTTAGATATTAGAAGAGTTCCACCGGGACCCTTGACTCCTCCCTGGCATTATTCAGGAGTTTGGGGATATGTCGCTCCTAACGGTAGGGAATATGCGATTATGGGTTGCGTTATCGGAACTCAAATAGTTGACATTACAGACAGTGCAAATATCAGAGAAGTTTATTTTAATCCTCATACAATTAATTTTTCAAATCCTGATCAGGGAAATCTCTGGAGGGAATTAAAAGTTTATCAAAATTATTTATATGTTGTTTCGGAAGCAGATACAAGCGGAATTGAAATTTATGATTTATCACAATTGCCTGATACGGTTTTTTTCAGAGGAAAATATGTATTGCCAAATTTTAGCAGTGCACATACAATTTCTCAAACAGGACCTTATCTATATATAAATGGTGGTAACACTTCTTTTGGTCAGGGAACAGTTATTTTGGATTTAACTAATCCACTCGCACCTGTGAGAAGAGGTAGCTATAATACTGAATATGTTCATGATAGCAGAGTGGTAAATGATACTCTGTATGCTTCAAATATTAACACCGGGAAGTTAATGATATTTGATGTAAGCAACAAAGATACATTGCGACCATTGGGATTTTTTCTAACTTCTCCGAATCCATTTACACATAACAGTGCAGTCACAAAAGACGGAAAATATATTTTCACAACAGACGAAACTACAAATCCTCCGGGAAGATTAAAAATCTGGAATAAACAAAATTTATCTAACGTTACATTTATAAGAAGTTGGCAACCTCAGGGAATTACAAATACAATCGTGCATAATATTGAAATAGTAGGGGATACAGCATACATCGCTCATTATAATGCCGGTGTGAGAGTGTTAGACATTACAAATCCTGAAAACCCTGTTGAGATTGCCTGGTATGATACATATCCAAATTTTAATTCACCTGGATTTCAAGGTGCTTGGGGTGTTTATAAATTTCCATCAGGAAAAATTGTTGTGTCTGATATGAATACCGGATTATATGTTTTAAAAATCGGAAACTCTGTTAATATAAACAACATTAGTTCTGTTGCTGAAAGTTTTAACTTATCACAAAATTATCCGAATCCATTCAACCCTGAAACTACAATTGAATTTTCAATTCCTCAAACAGGTAATAATAAATTTGTAAATTTATCTGTTTTTGATTTATCAGGTAAATTGGTAGAAACTTTAGTAAATCAAAATCTATCACAGGGAACATATTCAGTTAATTTCAACGGAAAGAATTTATCAAGCGGAATTTATTTTTACCGTTTAACAGTTTCGGGCTCAAACACCGCTTCACAAATAACAGAAACAAAACGAATGATATTACTTAAATAAATAAATTTTTAACTGAGGTGAATAAAATCTATTCACCTCAGTTAATTTTTTTTAAAAATTTCTGCCAAATTTGAATTCACAATTCTATTTAATGAATCCTCAAAATAAGTAAAACGACATCTTTTTTAAGCAATTTTACCGTTAGTACCCCCAAAATCTTTAAATATTCAGTTCACAAACTGTTTCTCCTTTCTTTGACTTTTAAATATATTATAGTGAAATTTACGTCAGACATTTAAATTATAAAATTTCCAAATCGAAAGGGGGAAAAATGTCAAAATTAATTTCTTCAATTTTTATTTTTACTTTTTTATTTACAAATCAGATTTTTTCACAATGGAAAGATTCACATTTGAAAAATTCTGAATCAAATATTGTATTTAATGAGAAATATTTTGTTACTGAATCAAGTATTCAAAATTCTAACAACATAATTTCTAACAGAACCGCTCAGGACTGGAGAAATGCAATTGATTCGGTTTGGGGACCGGGATTATCAACAACCGAAAAATTAAGAATATTTGATTCATTCTGGAATAAGATTGATTCATCTTTTGCTTGTTTCAATAATATTACAGATAACTGGCTGAGTCTAAAACAGATTCACAGACCGGAAGTTGCTGCAGGTGTAAGCAGAGGAAGATTTGCTGCAATTATGAGTATCTTATCTCTCGCTTTAAAAGAAGTTCACACTAAAGCACAGGATAATGGAGTTTTATTTCAAAACTGGAACGACCCTGTGTTCTATATAGGTGGTTGGGGACTGAATAGATTTGGAGCAGGTATTACTCCATTACCGGATAGTAGTCTTTTGGTTTATAAAGTTGTTCCGAATCATCCTTTGGGATTACAACCTGGAGATATAATTTTAGGTTACGATGGAATAAAATGGAATACTCTTGCTCATCAGATGCTTTCATATCAATTACCCGTAAGAGGTTTGTGGGGGTCATCACCGAGTTCATTTGCTCATAGTTTACTTTTATCAGCAGGAGTTAATTATCATTTATTCGAAACTATTGATATTAAAAAAGCGGGAACGGATGAAATCATTAGTCTGCCAACAAATTTGATGTTAGGCTTCAATACTAATATCTCTCTTGATGAACAAATGGATATTCCCGGAATTCCTAAACCTGATTATACTTCAGGTGAATATGTAACATACGGAATTCTTTCAGGCACAAATATTGGTTATATCTATTGCGTGCAATGGTCTGGAAATGCCAGTGCTCATTTTTATAATGCGGTTAACAGTTTAAAAAATACAAACGGATTAATTTTAGATTTCAGAACTAACTTTGGTGGAAATATGTTTTTGAGTGATTCCGCATTAAAGATACTTTTTGCTTCTGAAATTCCTACTATTGACTGGGCAAGAAGAACAAGCCCTTCCAATCATACAGCAATGACATCCAATAATGTATGGTCAAGTTATACAATTAAAGGAACTCCTCCCGGATATAATAAACCTGTTGCTATGCTTGTCGGTCCCGGTGCTGTAAGCTCGGGAGATCAGGTAGCTCTAAGAATTAAATATCATCCGAGAGTAAGAATTTTTGGTAAACCAACTAACTCTGCATTCAATTCACCTGTAACTTTAAATTTACATCAGGATTGGTTCACAAGATATAGCCCGAGTGAATCTTACGAATTAAAAAGTCCAACTGCTTATTTAACTCACAGGGAATTCCCTATAGATGTTAACGTTTGGCTAACAAGAGAAGGAGTTATACAGGGAAGAGATGATGTTGTAGAATCAGCAAAAAACTGGATTAATATTTTTTATGGTAATAGTTCTGTAATATTTACAGACAATGCGGAAACCGGAATAACAAAATGGGTTACAAATCAGGGATGGGGTACCATAAAATCAAACGCTACTTCACCGGTAAATTCATTTACTGACAGCCCAAAAGGAAATTATAAAAATAATGCTGATAATACATTCACAATGAAAAATCCTGTGAACACTTCTTCGTTTGAAGCAGTGGTATTAAGTTTTAAACATCTATACAAAACTCAGTCGTTTAAGGATTATTGTTATGTTGAAGTCAGTTCTAATAATGGTTCCACCTGGCAAGAGGTATCTGCATTCAGTGGTGTAATTTCAAGTATGTATGAAATGAAAATTGATATTTCAAAAGCAGCCAATAGATCTTCAAGTGTCAAAATAAGATTCAGATTGAAATCAGATGGTTCAACAAATAATGACGGTTGGTTTATAGATGATATAGCGATTACCGGTTATACCGGAAATACATCAAGTCCATTGTCAGTAGATCCAAATGAAATAGCGGGAAATTATGAACTGTATCAAAATTTTCCAAACCCGTTTAATCCTGAAACAAATATTTCATTTTCAATTCCGGTGAAGAGTAATGTTGAAATTAAAGTATATGATATTATGGGTAGGGAAATAATCACATTGGCAAACTCTATATATTCACAGGGAATACACTCTGTAAGATTTGACGGAACAGGATTATCAAGCGGAATATATTTTTATAAGATGAATATGATTAATATTGAAAGCGGAGAAAAATTCAGTGATATGAAAAAAATGATTTTAGTAAAATAATGAGCGTTAAAATATCCGCCTTTCATCTGTTGAAAAATAAACCGGAATTCTCCGGTTTATTTTTTTTATTTAATTAATATCATTTTCTTAGTTAAAACTGAACTCTCTGTCCGGAGTGAATAAAAATATATTCCGCTTGATAAATTCTTACCATCAAATTCATAATCATAACTTCCCGGGGATTCGTATCCTTGTTTCAAAATTGAAATTTCTTTCCCCGTAATATCATATACACTTAACTTTATAAATTCTTTTTTATTTAGATTAAATCTTATTTTTGTCACCGGATTAAATGGATTAGGATAGTTTTGATATAAATAAAAATTATTAATAACTAATTCATTTACAATATTTGTTATGTCATCATTTTGATATACCTGAATAGTATCAGTTAATCTGTAATTTGAATTAGTCATACCTCCGGCTGCATATACTTTTACCGGGAATATTCCATTATAATTTTCAGGTGAGCCTGATATTGAAATATTATCAACTCCGGTGTGACAGATTGGTTTAGATAATTCAGTAATTTCAAAATAATAATCATCGTTATAATTATAAACAAATGCTTTTGAAAACGGATTATCAAAATGTACAATGTTATTTCCACCTGCAAATAATGCATAGCCAATATTTTTAAATCCAACTCCATTGTGTCCGAATGTTGCACCACCGGGATAGACCGCACCTTCTATCCAATTGATTGAGGAGATTCCACCCGCATTATAGCTTATTGCACCTTTGTAGGTTTTGTTTTTTGCTGAATCCCTTTCCTTTCCACCTGTATATACTAACGCAGAATCATTAACAGCAACAAGGCATCCAATAGATGAAGAATCTAAAAGTGGGTTTATTGAAAACCATTTCATTGCAATCGCATTGTAAAAATAAACTGAAGAAGAAAAAATATTATTGTTTGTAATTCCGCCGGCAATAAAACCAAATTTGTTTTGAGTCGCGGCGGATGAGTTGAAAATTTCTGCAAGTGGTTTTGGCAATGTATCTCTTTCACTCCAACTCACCTGTAAGGGAATTATTCCGAGTTTATAAGTTTTATTTGAAATCAGGTAATCAAATTTTATATTGTTATCTTTATAAACAAATCCTTTTGATGAAATTATAGAGTTAACCGTATCTCTTATTGGATGAGAAATAGAAACTAAATTATCCGGTGAAATTCCTCTGCGTCTTTCCCATTTTGATCCTCCTGTCGTAGTGTAAAGATAAGTTCCGTTATCTCCTACAATTGCTAATCTGTTAGAATCCAAAAATTGAATATCATTTAGATTATAAGTGACACCCGAAGATTGCAAAACCCAATTAGTTCCTGCGTTTGAGGAATAATATATCACACCTGAGTTACCGACACAAAATATTTTTGATGAACTTACAGGACAAATTGAATTTAAATTTGTTACTCCTGCAGGAGAGATGTTTATCCAGGTAGAGCCGCTATTTGTAGTTTTAATAATTTTACCTGAAGTTCCGCATGCATATCCGTTTGAATTCATCGGGTCGAACTTTACCGATTTATAATGAACTGTATCAACAACAGAAGAAGTCCAGGTTTTTCCGCTGTCAACTGATTTTATAATTGAACCTGAACTTCCGACAGCAAAACCGGTTACAGAATTTAAAAAATATAATCCTGAAAAATTTTTATTAAAATCTGTACTGTAGGTATTTGCCCAGTTAACTCCGCTATTTGTAGTTCTGTAAATTTTTGATGTATCTCCGCTAACAGATATCCAACCGGATTTCGAATTTATAAAATATATATTGATAATTTTTTTGGAAACTCCTGAAATTGTGAAAGTGAACCAGTCAAGACCTTTGTTTGTAGTTCTGTAAATTTTATTAGATACACCTGCAATAAAACCTGTATCTAAAGACGGAAATACAATTTTGTTTAGTGAATCTCCCATTCCAATTTTTGTTTCACTCCACCCCGCTTTATATCCTCCCGCATAATAAATAGAATCACCACTCTTAAACGCAGCACCATTCATAATTCGTTCCGGCAATGGAGGTAATGTATCAAATGAATTTGAGTTTACATTCATCCTTAAAACTTTTCTTGAAATGGAATCATTCGCCAGTCCTCCCGGAAATATTAAATATTTATTTGTATCCGATATAGATGTAAATCCTACGGCAGGATTAACAGCGAGTGGGTAAGGCAAATTAACCGGATTTATAGTCCAGAAATTTCCGGAGTGAGAAAGAAAGGTAGATGCAATAAAAAATAAAACAGCAGGAAGTAATAATTTTTTCATAAGTAAATTTTAATAATTCATTTGTAAGAAAATCAGTAAGGTTTCAGGTAAGGTCTAAAAATACTTTTGTATTAAGAGTTCATTGAAGAACTCGAAATTAAAAAATACAGGAGTAACAAAAAATGTTTACACAAATTAAGACTTTCATCGCAATCTTTATCATCAGTATTTATTGTACTTTCTCATTCACAACAAACTGTCAATCTGAGGAAACAAATTTTAACTCAATTTACAGTTTCAATAATGAACCTGCCGATAGTTCAGATTCATCTGATGGCAGTGGTGGACCAACATACCCATGGGATGATAAAGATTAAATATTCTTAACAGGCATTCTGAAAATTCAGAATGCCTGCTTTTCCAAATCAGTTATCTTTTCGCGAATCCACGGATAACTATTTTCATCACCTTTAATTTTAAGATAAAACTTTTTCAGTTCTGCAAT
>DOWN01000012.1:326-870 GCA_003519545.1 Bacteroidota bacterium | reverse complement strand
CGAAATCTCAGGATGATTTCGGAAATATTTTTTATATGAATCCATCAGATTCATTATTTTGTCATATTCACCTAAATCATAATATATTTTTAGAATCAGTTTATTGGTTGCTAAATAGTGATGATATTCTTTGTTTGATACAAGTAAGAGATAATACAATGATTTTTCAGGATAGCCCTCTCTGTAAAGAATAAACCCGTTTGCAAAGTTCTTCATATCCTCTCTGAAGTTAATATTAACTTTGTTCTTAAAAGTCTCATAAAATTCTCTCGCAAATTTAATTTCATTATTATTTAAAGCACATACTATTACTCTTTTAAAATCATAATGATGGAATACATCAATATATTGATAAAGAGAGTCTTTTAGAATTATTTTATATGCATCTATAACTTCTTTATTGTGGTCAATTTTTATTTTTTTTGAAAAATGGTCTATATAAGAAATTAGATTTGTCAAATCAATTATCGGCTTCACCAAAAATCTACCCGAGTATTTATCATATATAAATGATTTCAATTCATTGTAAATATTTAAATCATCA
>DOWN01000012.1:0-203 GCA_003519545.1 Bacteroidota bacterium | reverse complement strand
ATCAGTTGCAAATAGTTTCTGTAAATCTCTTTGTGATTTAAAATTATTTCACTTTTGTTTTTTTCTATATATTTTTTTATAACATCTAAAAAAGGATAGTTGAATTTTAATGAACTGTCAATATTAGATATGGAAGCAATAGTCTGGTATAGATACAACTTATTTGCGATAAAAGATATATCATGAAAGTCAGACATTTCAAC
>DOWN01000051.1 GCA_003519545.1 Bacteroidota bacterium | reverse complement strand
GACACGCAGGACTTAAAATCCTGTAGAGAGAAATCTCTGTGTGGGTTCAAGTCCCACTTCGGGTACAACTTAAAAAACTAAACCCCTGTAAATTAAATATTTGCGGGGGTTTGTTATTTAATGAATTTAGCAAGGGGACAAAACGGGGGACAAAATTTTAATTATCACCCTTAAAACCTGACCTTTTTTGATTACAAACTAAAAGGTTAAAAACATCCTGATCAGGCATCAATTCAAGGAATTTCCTATATGTAATAAATGGAAATGAATCCATTCTCAAAGTATTTGGCATTACGGCTGTTAGCATAGAAATTATTAGGTTAAATTCCCTAATCCAAACAAAAATTCAATTTATTCAACCGTAGTATAGCTTTCTAACTTATCATTTAATAAAGTAATGATCAACTTACTATCATAAGACATGAGAGTTTCGAATTTACCAAATTGAGTAACAGTTCTTCCTGCATCTTTTAAACAGGGTAAGACTTTCTCGACTTCGTGCTTTGTCATTCCAACCCAAATTATTGAATCTCCTTGACCATATCTAATTCGCAACACTTTATTTTCACATTCTTTCCACCAATCTTTTTTATTCCCATCTTGAATTTGCCCATTCGCAAAAAATGGAATAATTAATACAAAAAAAATAAACAAAAATTTTATTATAACTCAATATTTACTATACTCTCTTAATAATCTCAATGCTTTTACCGCATTTGTTTTGTATCAATATGACTTCAACAAATTTACAATTATTTTAGTCGACTTTCAATTGAACTATTATTAGAATATAGAAAAACTTAAAAAATTGTAAATGTTTTTATATTTGGCTATGGATTTATTTTTAGCGTATTTAACGCACCGATGTCCCTTCACTAGATTATAGAGATTTAATAGGCTCTATGATAAAGTATTAAATAAAACTCAATTAATTGTTAAATAACATTTTTCATAGAAACTTATAGGCATGAAAACATTTTTATTCTTTATTCCCTTTATTCTGGCATCGTTAACATTGCATTCACAAGTCAAGGCGATTACTGAAAAAGGTGATACTATATTAGTTTTTAAAAATGGAACTTGGACAAAATATCAAAAAAAAAGTGAATTATCTAATCAAGATTCAAAAGTGGAAGTAACTATTACGGTAGATGAATTTTCAGATGAAAAGAAAATTTGCACTAAAAACACCTATTTTAGTAATAATGATAAGAATTATTCGAAGTCTTCTCTTTATGGAAGTATATGTATTGAAAAAGATTTGATAATCTTTGAAATGATGTGTCTAAAAACAGATTTGGGCTGTATGATACAAAATAAAAGTATGATGCAAGTAAAGTTAACGAACGGTGAAATAATTGATTTTATTCAAATTAGTCCAACAAGTTGCAAAGATTCTCATACTATTAGTTTTTATGCACTTTCAAAAGATAATTTACTTGAACCTATTTTCATGAAACCAGATATAGACTATAATTTAAGTCTTTTAAAAACTTATAATTGGGAAGTTATTAGAATAACGGGGTCAGAATATTACATAAATTTTACTGCAACATTTGATAACGGTTTATTCTTCAAGCAACATCTATTAGCTTTAGAAAACAATAAATGAATTTAATATAATATTCAATTTGAAAGATCCCTGATTTATCATAACGAAACACTCTCATTCATAAATTTTACTTTCTTTGGGTATACGTCACCATAACAAGGAAAACATAAATTATTTCTTTTTTCAACTGGAGACAAATTCACACTATAACTAAAATGTGAATTTGCCCCTTTTGTGTATTTTTCAGTGTCTTCAACTTGCTTAAATCCTATGTTCATCCGGTCGGTGAATTTGTCCCTTTTTTGAGTTTCTTTTTGCATTAATTCATTGCATTTACTTTCAATCAAAATGGATAACTCATGCTGAATATTTATGGTTGCGTTTTTTTCAACAATATTTTTAAACTTCGTTAACTCCCTGTCGTATTTTTTACGGTCTTTTTTATAATTCCGATCTTTATTTCCTAATGGATATTTTTTACTATCTGGTCTCAGGTTTTTCCAATACTTTGAATTATTCCCATTTGCTAATATAATTCGTTCTAAAGGTTTTAAATCGTTTAAGTTGATACCGCAGTCAGTAAACAAGATATCATTGAATACGAACAATAAAACAGGGCAAATTTTCAATATTTCACAATGGTCAAGTAATGAGGATAAAGTATTTATTTTGATCCCTCTGTCTTTAAAAAACCTCATTTTTTTGACCTTAATTTCAATTCTTAAAATATTCCCCGGCACTTCGTATTGGTGCGATTTGTCGTAAATCTTTATATAAAAATTAGTTAATTCACAAACAATTCCCTTTGCCCCTGAACTATTGTACGGATTGAATGGAATACCCTTATAATTGATAATGGATTCAAATATTTTATCAATATTATGTTTAACATGAATATTAACTCCAAATTCCAAATTATTTAATATGGCAATATCTAAATCAATGCCGAATAGGTTTTCCAGTTTGTAGATGACATTTACAAAATCCTTAAAATAAAAATCATTGTAATTATGCGAACCGTTATTGAAGAATTTATGGAAACTCCCTTCCATTTTGACATTCTCATTTTTTAAAATAATTGTCAATCCTTTGTATTTCGCAATACGAGAATAATTTAATACTTCACCTGTGTTTTCTGATATAGGTAATGGGAATGAAAGTAAATTGTTATCCAATAATGCCTGAATAGAAACAGGCAGGTTTAATATTTTAAAACCGTCAAACATTAAAACTTACCTATGTAAAATAATCTCTACACGTTCTCTGGTTGTTATAATTTTAACATTGTGAACACTCTCAGCTCCCATTTTTAGTATAGTGGTTGTAATGAACTCTCTGCAAAACTGCCTTTTCATTGGAATTGATTTTTTATTATATCCATTGAAAAAATAAATCATAACATTTGAGGTTTCCGGGGTAAAGTGAAATATCATTAAACTGGTTTTCTTATTATCTACAAAATCTCCAAAATAGTAATCATCAATTCCTGTACTGATCAATCCGGTATGCAGTGTTTTTTCTCCATTTTCCCAACTTTCGCAAACAAATTTCACTCCCTTATTTACCAGATATTGTTGGCGGGGTGTTTGCAGCCTGAAATACCTGAACTTTGAAAACTTGTTCGTTTCAACATTCAGATCATAGATTCTTTTGCGTTGTTGGTTTTCTGTGAATTCCAAAACTTTGTATTCAGGCATTTTTTTTTCATTCCCTTTCATATCTCAACTCCTTTGATATTTCAATGAACGTATTTTTTGTAATGCCTCTATAATTTCAGTCTTTTTGTAGCGTATACGCGTAGCAATGCGATAGCCTGGTATAATACCCTTTTTAGTCCAATCGTGTAATGTGACCAATGTAATGCTTAAAATCCGGGCTGTTTCATTACGTGTTAAAAACTCCTCTTGTTCAAATTTTGAATCGGGACTATTTATTTTTAAAATTTCTTCCCGGACTGTTTGTGAAATGATATTTTTAAGTTCATCAACTTGCATGTCTAAAATATTTTTTTTAATCATATAAATTAATTTTTGATACAAATATATTATAC
>DOWN01000066.1:17418-35495 GCA_003519545.1 Bacteroidota bacterium | reverse complement strand
ATTTAATTCACCGTTAACTTCAATTCTCAATGCCTGAAATATTTTTGCAAGGAATTTTATTCTGTTTTTCTTATCAATTGAATATTCAGAATCAATTACTTCCGTTAAATTTTCCGTAGTTGAAAACTGATTTGATTTTCTGTATGAAACTATTGCATTTGAAAGTCTCTCGGCGTTCCCTATCTCACCATAATTTTCGAAAATTTCCGTTAATTCATTTTCAGAATAGTTATTTAAAATTTCAGCAGCAGTTAAATTGTTGTCTTTATCCGCTCTCATATCAAGAGTGGTGTTTCTCATAAAACTGAAGCCATCCTCTTTTTCTAACTGATAAGAAGACAATCCCAAATCAAGAGTTATACCCGTTACATTTTGTATTTTGTGTTTGGAAAGAATCATTTTCAAATCTGCAAAATTCCCCTTTTCAAAAATTATATTACCGGAAAAATTTTTTAATCTTTCTGATGAGTATCTGATTGCGTTTTCATCTTTGTCTATACAAATCAATAAATAGTTTTTAACTCCAAAAGACTCAAAGCGTTGACAAATTGCTTCACTGTATCCGCCTCCACCTAAAGTGCCATCAACAACTACATGGTCAACTATTTCTTTATTTATAAGTAAATCAATCGTTTCATTTAACAGAACAGGTACATGGTAGCCATCATCATTCATCAAACATTTATTGAGTTGACCTTTGAAGCAACAAGAGACGCAATTTCTTCGTAAGATTTTTCCTGTGAATTGTCATACTTCGATTTTGTTTTTGGATCCCATAGTTCAAGTTTATCAAGCAGACCTAAAACAATTATATCTTTTTTTATGTTAGCAAATTCCAATAAATCCTGGGTAAGTAGAATTCTGCTTTGGGCATCTAATTCAACCTCGTGTGCATACATTAAAAAACTTCTTATAAAACTTCTCTCTTCAGGATTGAATAGATTAAAGTTTTTTAATACAGATGTGAGTTTGAGCCATTCATCGTTTGGGTAAACAAGGAGAGATTTTTCCATTCCACGGGTAATAATTAATTTATTAACCTCAGGATTAATATTCTTGCGAAACTTCGCAGGTAATATTATTCTGGATTTGTTATCTAAAGTACAATTTGCGTGACCTTGAAACATTAGTTAATAATTAATTTTAAATTGGAATGATTCTCCACTTTCCTCCACTTCACTCCACTTTAATACAAAAATAACTAAAATAATTTAAAAGTCAAACCACAAATTAAATAGTTTTAATAGATTTATGAGTTTTATGACATAGTAATACTATGGCATAAAAATTTGAATGTTATAGATTGATTAGTATTTTTTTAACTCAGTCCAGGTTCCACCGTTATTTTTCAGCAATACTTTATTGCCTTCAGGCAAGACGGTAAGAAAGTGAGTATAATGTTTTTGAAGTGAGTCTTTTGTGTTTTGCGTGGTTAATCCGGATTCGTCGGACATTTTTCTCATATATCCCCAGCCGACTTCGGGATTATCAAATACGTTTATAAAAATTTCTTTAGTGTTTTTATTAGAAACCATTATGCTGTCAATGATTCCAATAATCTTTGAATCTTCACCTTCTACAGCAATATCCATACGTAATACTCCTGAAGAATCACTTGAAGAAATTAATATAAAATCTTTTGGTAAGCTGTCATTAATTTGTGATATCTCTGCTCGTCTGATATAAGATTCACATCTTGAGATTTGTTCAAGTGCCAATGGATAGTTAGGATCATTGGGGGGCACTTGTTTATACCAGTTTAGTGCTGTTTTATAATCTACTCTTTTATAATAATATTCCCCTTTTTGAAAATTTGTTAAAGTGTTTATATCAGTTTGTTTAACAACATTATCATTAGATTCTTCAATTTTTTTAAATTCACAGGAGTTAAGAGAAATTAATAAAATAAAAATTGATAATATTATTTTCATTTAAAAGAGAAATTTGATTTAAATAAAAAATGCCATTAACAAAAAATGTTAATGGCATTTGAGTTTAAAATATAATTTTATGCTTCCTGAGAAACATTTACTTCTTCAATAACTTCTTCTTCAGCATCTTTAGCTACACCATAATCTCCGGGACCTGAAACGAGTAACTGTCTGTATTTTTTCAAACCTGTTCCGGCAGGAATCAACTGACCTATTACAACGTTTTCTTTCAGACCTAATAAGTTATCAACTTTTCCTCTAATAGAAGCATCGGTTAATACTTTAGTAGTTTCCTGGAATGATGCGGCAGAGATAAAGCTTTCAGTACTTAAAGATGTTTGAGTAATTCCGAGTAAGATAGCATCAGCAGTAGCAGGAATTGCTTCTCTTGTTTCTACCGGTTTTTTATTTTTCTTTTTCAGCTGAGAATTATGTTCTTTAATTACTTTTCTGTCAACTATATCACCGGGCTTATATTTACCGCCCTCATCTTCGCTTTCAACAACTAATTTTCCATGAACTTCTTCATTTCGCTGAGCAAAAAGATTTTTATGAATCACATCACCTTCAAGGAATCTTGTATCACCCGGATCTGTAATTTTAACTTTTTGAAGCATCTGTTTCACAATTACTTCAATGTGTTTATCATTAATTTTAACACCTTGAATTCTGTAAACTTCCTGAATTTCGTTAACGAGATACTCCTGAACTTTTTCAATACCTTTAATTTTCAAGATATCAATCGGATCAGAAGAACCTGAAGTTAAAGATTCACCTGCTTTTACATTATCACCGTTTCTGACAAGAATATGTTTTCCGATAGGAATTTTATAATCCACAATTTTTGATCCATCTTCACTGTGAATTTTAACTTCTCTGCTACCCCTTGAAAGTTTACCAATTTCAACTCTTCCGTCAATCTCAGCAATTTTCGCAGGATCACTTGGGCTTCTTGCTTCGAATAACTCTGTTACTCTTGGAAGACCACCTGTGATATCACGTGTCTTACCTGAATCTCTCGGAATTTTAACAAGTGTAGCACCTGCTTTAACTTCATTACCATCATCAACCAACAAGTTAGCTTTTGCAGGAATCAAGTAAGAACTTAATACTTTTCCTGATTTAGGATTAATGATTTCAAGAGTCGGACTTTTTGTTTTATCTTTTGATTCAATAACTGTTTTCTGGAAGTGACTGGTTTGTTCATCCTGAACGAGTTCATACTGTTCATTTTCTTTTAAATCGACATATTTAATGACACCGTCATTTTCCGCAACGATAACAGTATTGTAAGGATCCCATTCATAAAGCACACCGTTCTTTGCAATTTTTTCACCATTCTTTACAAGCAACTTAGATCCGTATTCAACTTTATAAGAAATCAGTTGAGATCCGTTTTCATCAATAATATTAATTTTTCCGTTTCTGCTGATAGCAATCAGATTATCACCCGCAACACCGCTATACTCGACTAATTTTATGTTATCAAATTTTACTTTACCTTCAAATTTAGAAGTCACTCTTGATTGCTCAACAATTTTACTTGCAGTACCACCGATGTGGAAAGTTCTAAGAGTTAACTGAGTACCCGGTTCACCGATAGACTGAGCGGCAATGATACCAACAGCTTCACCGATTTCAACCATTTTGCCGGTTGCAAGATTTCTTCCGTAACACTTAGCACAAACACCTCTTTTTGATTTACAGGTCAATACAGATCTGATTTCAACAGTGGTGATTGGTGATTCTTTAATTAAGGAAGCTTTTTCTTCATCAATTTCTTCACCTGCTTTTACTAAAAGTTTTTTAGTTAAAGGATCAATAACATCAACCGCAGCAACTCTTCCTAAAATTCTTTCTTCCAAAGGTTCTTTAATATCTTCACCTTCTTTTAATGCTTCAGTTTCAACACCTCTGTTAGTTCCGCAATCATTTTCGTTAATAATCACATCCTGAGCAACATCAACGAGTCTCCTTGTTAAGTAACCAGCATCAGCAGTTTTCAAAGCAGTATCAGCAAGACCTTTTCGGGCACCGTGCGTGGAGATAAAGTATTCAAGAATTGAAAGACCTTCTTTAAAGTTTGCAAGAATCGGGTTTTCAATAATTTCACCTGCTTGACCGGTTAAAGATTTTTGAGGTTTTTGCATAAGACCTCTCATACCTGCCAACTGAGAAACCTGATCGGCAGAACCTCTAGCACCGGAGTCAATCATCATATGTAAAGAGTTAAATCCATTTTTTGATCTTGTCAAATTATGCATTAAATCTCTTTTTACATCGTCTCTAACGTGTGACCAAATATCAATAACGTTATTATATCTTTCGTTTTCGGTTATTAAACCTCTTGATTTTGCTTTTTCAATTTTAGCAACTTCTTTTTGTGCATCTTCAATAATTTTCCATTTTGTATCCGGAACTTCAATATCATCAATATTTACTGACAGACCACCTTCAGTTGCGTATTTGAAACCAATTTCTTTAAGTTTATCAAGGAACACAGCAGTTTCATAGTTACCACACTTATTGTAAATCATACCGATTAATTCAATAAGTTTTTTCTTTTTCATCAAATCATTTACAAAAGGAATTTTTTCAGGAATAATCTGATTAAAGATTACTCTTCCTGTTGTAGTTTCAATTATCTGACCTTTAATTCTAACTTTAATTCTTGCGTGAAGCCCTAATCTTTTATTTTCATTTGCAATGAAAACTTCTTCAGGTGATGAGAAGATTTTCCCTTCACCTAAATCACCTTTTAATTCTTTAGTAAGATAATAATTTCCTAAAATCATCTCCTGGTGAGGTTTTATAATCGCCTCTCCGTTTTGAGGTGAAAGGATATTATGAGATGATAGCATCAGAATACCTGCTTCAAGTTGAGCATCATATGATAACGGAACGTGAACAGCCATCTGATCACCGTCAAAGTCAGCGTTGAATGCAATACAAACAAGCGGATGTAAAGTAATCGCTTTACCTTCAATCAATACCGGTTGAAATGCCTGAATACTTAATCTGTGTAGAGTTGGTGCTCTGTTAAGAAGAACAGGATGTCCGTCAATAACATTTTCAAGAATATCCCAAACTTCAGGAGTTCTTTTGTCAATTAATTTTTTAGCACTCTTAACAGTTTTAACATAATCCCTGTCAATAAGTCTTCTAATTACGAATGGTTTGAAAAGTTCAAGAGCCATATCTTTAGGAAGACCACACTGATGAAGTTTCAATTCAGGTCCGACAACGATTACAGATCTACCGGAATAATCAACTCTTTTTCCGAGTAAGTTCTGACGGAATCTACCTTGTTTACCTTTTAAAATATCTGATAAAGATTTTAAAGCACGGTTTTCAGATTTAACAGCGGTTACTCTTCTTGAGTTATCAAGCAGAGCATCAACTGCTTCTTGTAACATTCTTTTTTCATTTCTTAGGATAACTTCCGGAGCTTTAATATCTATTAATCTTTTTAATCTGTTATTTCTAATAATAACTCTTCTGTATAAATCATTTAAATCAGAAGTTGCAAATCTTCCGCCTTCCAACGGGACAAGTGGTCTGAGTTCCGGTGGAATAACAGGAACAACATCAAGCACCATCCATTCAGGTCTGTTTGGTTTTGCAAATTCTTTAGGTCTGAAAGCTTCAAGCACTCTTAATCTTTTAATATTATCAGCTTTTTTAAGAGCAGAAGGTTCTTCTTTCAGTTCTTTTCTTAATCTGAAAATTTCACCTTCGATATCAACTCTTCTGAGAAGTTCTTTAATAGCTTCACCACCTTGACCTGCAAGAAATTTTTTCGGATCATCATCATCCATCATATGTTCTTCTTCAGTCATTTTTTCAACGACTTCAAGATATTCTTCTTCGGTAATTAACTGATTCTTTTTGAACTTTGTTTTTCCCGGATTTATAACAACATAAGTTTCGTAATAAATTATTCTTTCAAGTTCTTTATTTGAAATTCCAAGTACATAACCTATTTTTGAAGGTAAAGATCTGAAATACCAAATATGCACAACAGGTACACACAATGCAATGTGTCCCATTCTTTCTCTTCTGACTGATTTCTGATTAATTTCAACACCGCATCTGTCGCAAACAATACCTTTATACCTGATACCTTTATATTTACCGCAATGACATTCCCAATCTTTTACAGGACCAAATATTTTTTCACAAAACAAACCGTCTTTATCCGGTTTAAAAGTTCTGTAATTGATTGTTTCAGGTTTAGTAACTTCACCGTGAGAATTTTCTGTAATTATCTCGGTTGAAGATAACCCGATTGATATTTTGTTAAACCTTTTTATTTTTTTGTCTGTTCTGGTTAACATTTTTAAACCTCTTTTTTAAACAGTTTACAATCTCCGAAAACCCGGAGATTGTATTTAACTAATTTTATTCTAATTCAATATTAAGACACAATCCCTGCAACTCTTTTAATAAGACATTGAAGGATTCAGGTATACCAGGTTCCGGCAAGTTATCACCTTTAATAATGGCTTCATAAACTTTGCTTCTTCCCTGAACGTCGTCACTTTTTACAGTTAACATTTCCTGTAAAATATGAGATGCTCCATAGCCCTGAAGTGCCCAGCATTCCATCTCTCCAAACCTCTGACCACCGAACTGTGCTTTACCACCGAGCGGCTGTTGAGTAATTAGAGAGTATGGTCCGATTGATCTTGCGTGAATTTTATCATCAACAAGGTGAGAAAGTTTTAACATATAGATGTAACCAATGGTTACCATCTGATCAAATTTTTCACCTGTTCTTCCATCATATAATTCAGTTCTTGAATTATTTGGTAAATCATTTTTTTCAAGAAAATCCTGAATTTCTTCTACGCTTGCACCGTCAAAAATAGGAGTTGCAAATTTAATAGATAATTTTTTAGCAACCCACCCCAAAGCAGTTTCATATAACTGCCCGAGATTCATCCTTGAAGGAACACCAAGCGGATTAAGAACAATATCAACTGGAGTACCATCCGGCATAAATGGCATATCTTCGACCGGAACAATTTTTGCGACAACACCTTTATTTCCGTGTCTTCCGGCCATTTTATCACCGACAGATAATTTTCGTTTTTTAGCGATATATACTTTAGCAAGTTTTACAACACCTGTTGGTAACTCATCACCAAGTGTTAATTTAACTTTTAATCTTTTATATTTTTCATCAACTTCGCTGACTTTGTAATTATAATTTCTATACATTTCAGGTATTAATCCAGCAGCTCTTTTATTTGAAGTGAACTCAACTTCAAAATTAAAGTCATTGAAATTATAACCATTGTTTTCAATAAGATTAGCAAAAGTATCTTTTTTGAAAGTTGTTCCGTTTTTAAGAACAATGTTTCCTTTTTTATCTTTTAACCCTGTGCATTCTTTTCCATCGAGTAATAAATCTAGTTTTTCAGCGAACTTAAGAGTAATTTCTTTTACTTCTTTTCTTCTTTCTGAATCATATTTTTCAACTCTTCTTTTCTCTTCTTTTTTCTGATCGGTATCTCTGGTTTTTCTTGAGAATAATTTTTTGTTAATAACTATTCCTTTTAATCCCGGAGGAGCTTTCAGAGAAGCATCTTTAACATCACCTGCTTTATCACCAAAAATAGCACGAAGTAATTTTTCTTCAGGAGTCGGTTCAGTTTCACCTTTTGGAGTAACTTTACCGATTAAGATATCACCTTCTTTTACTTCAGCACCAATTCTAACTATTCCATTTTCATCAAGGTCTTTAGTTGCTTCTTCACTTACGTTTGGAATTTCTTTTGTAAGTTCTTCTTCACCTCTTTTTGTATCTCTAACTTCAAGAGAATATTCTTCAATATGAATAGAAGTGAACACATCATCACTTACAATTTTTTCACTTATTACAATAGCATCTTCATAATTAAATCCTCTCCAAGGCATAAATGCCACGAGAACATTTCTACCTAATGCTAACTCACCTCTTTCAGTAGAAGAACCGTCAGCAAGTATATCACCTTTTTTAACTTTTTGACCTTCAATCACAACAGGTTTTTGGTTAACAGATGTATCCTGGTTAGTTCTTAAGAATTTAGTGAGACTATATTCAACAGTTTGTTTATCATCAAATGTGAGAAGAGATTCATCAGAATCTTCTTTTACATTATATTTAACTATAATTTTTTCACCTGAAACATATTCAACAACACCGTCTGCTTCAGCAGTAATCATAGATCTTGAATCTCTGGCAACAACCTCTTCAAAACCTGTTCCAACAAAAGGAGCTTCAGGTCTTAACAAAGGAACCGCCTGGCGTTGCATATTACTACCCATAAGTGCTCTGTTAGCGTCATCGTGTTCCAAAAACGGAATTAATGCCGCAGCAGCACTAACAATCTGGTTAGTTGCAATATCCATATAATCAACTTCATCAGGGAACAAGACAGGGAAATCACCTTTAAATCTTGCTTTTACTTTTTCATTTTCAAAATTACCCTTTTCATCAACCGGTTCATTTGCCTGAGCAATTTTAAAGAAGTCTTCTTTTTCCGCAGACAAATATTCAATTTCATCAGTAACTTTTCCGTTAACAACTTTTCTATATGGAGTTTCAATAAAACCTAATTCATTAACTCTTGAATGGATACATAAAGAAGAAATCAAACCGATGTTAGGACCTTCAGGAGTTTCAATCGGACATAATCTTCCGTAGTGAGTATAGTGAACGTCTCTAACTTCAAAGCCCGCTCTTTCTCTTGAAAGACCACCGGGTCCTAAAGCACTGATTCTTCTTTTGTGAGTCATTTCAGACAAAGGATTTGTCTGATCCATAAACTGAGAAAGTTGTGAAGTACCAAAGAATGATGAAAGTGCAGAAGTGATAGGTCTTGCACTGATGATTCTTGAAGGAGTTAAATTTTCTTCATCATGAATACTCATTTTTTCACGGATAGTTCTCACCATTCTTGAGAGACCTAATCCGAACTGAGAGGATAACTGTTCATTTACCGTCCTTACTCTTCTGTTTCCAAGATGGTCAATATCATCAACTTCTTTTTTACCGTCAACTAAATCTTTAATGTATAATATAATTTCAACAATATCTTCTAAAGTTAAAATTGTAGTATCCGGGTCTATTTTAAGACCAAGTTTATAATTTATTTTATATCTTCCGACACTTCCTAAATCATATTTTTTAGGATTGAAGAAAAGTTTTTCAATATAAGATTTAGCACTTTCACCTTCAGTATCGGTAATGTTTTGATTTCTTCTACCTCTTTGATTTTCGAGGACTTCAAGCATTGGTTTTTCAAGGTATTCATCACTTTCGTCATCTTCAGCCATAATCGTGTTTAAAATAACACGTTCACCATCGGTTGCATTATTTTTAAATAATTTAACTTTGTTAATTTTTAAACCAACAAGAGTTAATAATTTTTCTTCATCGAGTACAGTATTTTCCGGAATGCCGGAATCTTCTCCGGTATTTTTATCAATAATATTTTCAACACAGATTCTGCCGACGAAATCAAGATAATTTGAATTATTAATTTCAGTTTCTTCTACGAGTTTAAACAGATTTAACATTTCAACCTTTTCATTGAAGCCGAGTGCTCTAAGAAGAGTTGAAAAATAAAATTTCTTTTTTCTATCAACATAAGCATATAAAAGATCATTGATATCTGTTGTAAATTCAACCCAAGATCCTTTATAAGGGATAACTCTTGCTGAGAAAAGCATTGTACCGTTAGCGTGTTTAGACTCGCTGAACACAACACCCGGTGATCTGTGTAACTGACTTACAATTACTCTTTCCGCACCATTAATAATGAAACTTCCTCTATGAGTCATATACGGCAAATTTCCAAGATAAACATCCTGTTCAAATGTGTAGTTATAATCTTTAGCCGCTGCGTTTGGTTTTGTGGAAAGACGTAATTTTACTTTAACAGGAACGGAGTAAGTCAATCCCTGTTCCTGACACTCTATAATTGTATAAGGTGGTTTTTCGATATAATATTCAATGAACTCGAGTAAGGCAGTATCTCTTGAATCGGTAATCGGGAAATTATCTTCAAAAACTTTTTGTAACCCCTGAGATTTTCTTTTTCCGATAGGAATATTTTCCTGAAGAAAATCCCTGTAAGATTGAACCTGAACATTTAATAAATCCGGTGGAACAGTGAGATATCTGGATTTTGAAAAAGTTAATCTTTTGTTTTTAGAATTCAAAGGTTTAAGACCTAATTCTGCTACTTTTTCTTGCATTTAAGATTCCTCCATAAACAACGAACAATCCCGGGATGAAAATTCAACCGGGATTTCGCTGTTTAATGAATTATACAAATTTTGATTTGAGAAAGATTTTAAATTAACTGAAATTATTTTAATTCTACTTTACCGCCTGCTGCTTCAATTTCAGCTTTTAATTTTTCAGCTTCCTCTTTTGAAATGTTTTCTTTAACTGCTTTTGGTGCACCTTCAACCAATGCTTTAGATTCAGTTAAACCTAAACCTGTTGCATTTTTTACGGCTTTAATTACATTAATTTTTTGAGCACCTGCGTCAACAAGCATTACAGTAAATTCAGTTTGTTCTTCTTGTTTAGCACCGGCATCGCCACCTGCAGGCATCATTCCACCCATCATAACAGGAGCTGCTGCAGTTACACCAAATTTATCTTCAAGAGCTTTTTTTAATTCAGCTGCTTGAGTTAATGTTAAATTAGAAATTGATTCTACTAATTCTTCTACTGACATATTATTTATTGTTTAATTTTTTTTAAAATATTTTTTATGCGGCTTTCTTTTTTGCAACCTCTTCGATTACACTTGAAAGATCACGCATTAATGCATTGATAGATCCGACTATACCAGAGATCGGTGAGTTTAGACTTCCCAAAATACCGGCAATAATTTCAGTTTTGGAAGGTAAAGATGCCAGTTGATTAAGTTTACCTGAATCATAAACGGTAGACTCAACAAAGGCAACTTTTAATTTTGGTTTTTCCCCTTTCTCAAAAAACTTTTTGAGAATTTTTGCGGGAGCTACAACGTCATCCTGAGCAAACACGATACTTGTCGGTCCTTTTAAATAACCTGAAAGTTTTTCAGATGCATCTGAAAACTTAGTGGAATTTTTTAATGCTCTGAGTGCAAGTGTGTTTTTTACAACTTTGTAATTTATATTGGATTTATAAAATTCTGCTCTGAGGTCATTTACATCAGAAACAGACATTCCTGAAAAATCCGTGAAATACAAAGCATCAGAGTTTTCAATCATCCCGGTAAGTTCTTCGGTTATCTTTTGTTTGTTAAGTTTATCCATAAAAGCCAACTTTTAGCTGTTAATCAAAATAAGAGAATTTAGAAGCGAGTGAAAGGCTCTCTTAAACCTTTCGTTTTACTGAGTGCGTAAACTTTATTAAATTAAGCCGCTGATTTTAAATCAGGTAAATTTTTATCAATCTTAATTCCGGGACCCATAGTGCTTGAAATTGTTACAGCTTTAATATAGACACCTTTAGCCGCTGCCGGTTTTAATTTTATAATAGTATTTAAAAAAGCAGAAATATTTTCTTTT
This sequence comes from Bacteroidota bacterium, assembly GCA_003519545.1. GTDB lineage: Bacteria > Bacteroidota > Ignavibacteria > Tepidaquicellales > Tepidaquicellaceae > UBA9002. The sequence goes on along the minus strand of DOWN01000066.1, from coordinate 24,003 downwards.
AATTTATTTTCTTCGAATGAAAGTTTTCCGATTGATGAATGAACGATACCTGTTTTATCAACTCTGAAATCAATTTTTCCTGCTTTAACTTCTTTTACTGCCTGACCGATATTAGGAGTAACAGTACCGCTTTTAGGATTCGGCATTAAACCTCGAGGTCCTAAAACTTTTCCTAATTTTCCGAGTTCAGCCATGGTATCAGGTGCGGCAATAATTACATCAATATCAGTCCATCCTTCAGAAATCTTTTTAAGATAATCTTCAAATCCAACATGATCAGCACCTGCATCTTTTGCTTCCTGCTGCTTTTCAGGTTTTGCAATAACTAAAACTCTGACACTTTTACCTGTTCCGTTTGGAAGAGAAACTGTTCCTCTGACAACCTGGTCGGCATGTTTAGGGTCAACCCCTAAATTTACAGCAATATCAACTGATTCGTCAAATTTTGCTTTATCAGTTTTCTTTAAAACCGAGATTGCTTCAGTCAAAGAATATTCTTTAACAACATCAAGGTTTTTCTGATTATTTTTTTGTTTCTTTGTTAGTTTCATTTCTTTTTAAAACTTTTAATTTTCTACTGTAATGCCCATACTTCTTGCAGTACCTGCAATCATGCTCATAGCCGCTTCAATATCATTAGCATTTAAATCCGGCATTTTGGTTGATGCGATTTCTTCAACTTGTTTTTTAGTTACTTTAGCAACTTTAGTTTTGTTAGGAACACCTGAACCTTTTTCGATTCCCGCTGCTTTCAATAATAGAATTGCCGCAGGTGGAGTTTTGGTGATGAATGTGAATGATTTATCAGAATATACTGTAATAACAACAGGGATAATTAATCCTTTTTTATCCTGAGTTCTCGCATTAAATTGCTTACAAAATTCCATACCGTTTACGCCTCTTTGACCAAGAGCCGGACCTACAGGAGGAGCCATAGTAGCAGCACCAGCCGGAATTTGCAATTTAATATAACCTGTTATCTTTTTTGCCATTTTATTTTATACTATTTTTCTTTTTCAATTTCTGTGAAATCCAATTCAATCGGTGTTTTTCTTCCGAAAATACTGACCATAACTTTTAGTTTCATTTTCTCAAGATTAACTTCGAGAACGTTACCGCTAAAATTATTAAAAGGACCGCTTGTAACTTTTACAGGATCGCCTACTTTTAATTGGATGTCAATTTTTTCAGATTTTGAATCACTGTCAAGAATTGATTTAATTCTGTCAACTTCTTCCTGTTTTAAAGGAGTAGCATCAATCAATTGCCCTTTAACATTTTTTGTTCCTACAAGATTTATAATGGAAGGAGTTTTTGCAATAAATTTTCTAACTTTATCATCAAGTTCAGCTTCAACTAATATATAACCGGGTAAAAAGTTTTTTAATTTTACTCTTTTCTTCCCGCCTTTAACTTCAAACACTTTTTCTTCAGGGATGATTACATTTTTAATCTTATCCTGCATATTTTCATATTTAATCTCGGAATCTAAATATGCTTTAACTTTTTTCTCATGACCCGAAATAATTCTAACGGCATACCACTTGAAATTACCGTTATCAACAACTTCAGGTTTTTTTTCTGAATTATTTTCTTCGGTATTCACTTCATCAGTTTCAGAGTTAACCAAATTTTCTTCTTTAACCATAATTTAAAATATCACTTTTAAAATTTCACTAATACCTTTATCTACCAAATAAACAAAAACAGAAAAAAGCAACATAGTGATAACAACAACTTTAGTAGAATCAATAAGTTCTTCTTTTTTAGGCCATGAAACTTTGTTCATCTCCTTAAACACATCCTGGAAATAATTAATTATTTTATCTTTCATTAATCAATAAACTTTAAAGTGCAGGAAAACAGCACGGGAGGAGGGACTCGAACCCCCAACCAACGGTTTTGGAGACCGCTACTCTACCAATTGAGCTACACCCGTAAATAAAGTAACAAACTCAGAGCGGGAGACGGGACTCGAACCCGCGACCAACAGCTTGGAAGGCTGTGACTCTACCAACTGAGTTACTCCCGCAAAATTTTACAAGAACGATTTTGAGCTGATGACCGGGATTGAACCGGTGACCTTCCCGCTAAAGCGGGATGCTCTGAATTAATTTAAACTTTTTAAAAATCTTTTTGTGTTCTTTAATCTTTTAATTTCTTTTTCCCTCTTCATAGCATCAGATCGTGTTTTAAAAGTTTCGGAATATACTACTACCCAATCTTTTGCTCTGAAGTCCAGTGTTTAGATTTAGTCAGATGTTCAATTAATCTTTTATCCGGGTCTTCAGAATGACCGATGTAGTATTTTTTTAATGATTCAGAATATAGTATATAAACAAAGAACATAAAATCAATTTTTGAGCTGATGACCGGGATTGAACCGGTGACCTCTACCTTACCAAGGTAGTGCTCTACCAACTGAGCTACATCAGCAAAATTTCAGTGACCTTCCCGCTAAAGCGGGATGCTCTACCAACTGAGCTACATCAGCAAAATTTCAGTGACCTTCCCGCTAAAGCGGGATGCTTTACCAACTGAGCTACATCAGCAAAATTTCAGTGACCTTCCCGCTAAAACGGGATGCTCTACCAACTGAGTTACATCAGCAAAATTGGTTGAATATTTGTCACTTGATTTCAAAATGAATTAAAAATATTTCGCTTATAACTCATTCCGCTCAATCAAAAAATCCAAAGAACATACAAAACTTTTGTGGGTAAGGAAGGATTCGAACCTCCGAAGACCTGAGTCGACAGATTTACAGTCTGTTGCGTTTGACCGCTTCGCTACTTACCCAAAATCTATTATATTATAAATCCGGTGTTATAAATAGAGAATAGAAATTTACGGGCATAAATCTGCCCTAAATTCTAAAACCCTAAAAATATTTAATTTAAATCACTTAATCAATACTGAATTTTATAGATATGTAACAAATTTTGTTGTAAAAAAACTTTAAATTCTCAGAATTAACTTTCAAAATTTTAAAGGCATTCTCAAAATACTATCAAGTTTCATTTTCTGATCATTCAGATAATCTAATCTAATCTCCAAAGACTCACTTTCAGGAGATAAACCTGATAAATTATAAGTTGTCTCATGAAAATATGCAGGGATATACAATGGTAAATTCAATAGTCCCTGTTTGGTTGAATTAACTTCAATAAAACCGTTTCTTATACATTCAAAATCTATAATTTCTCCAATCTTCAAATCTACATCAGGATTTCTTAATGCAACGAGATTTCCTGAATCAATAACTTTCGCAATAACGGTTGAAGGTTGAGAATACTCTAAAATTTTTGCTTTTATATTTAAAACTTTTAAATTATTATTTACAGTACCAAACTTTTTTAATTCTTCAGATTTTTCATTTATCTCTTCATTTATTGCAGAATATTTTAACTCCGAAGAAATTTTTTTATTTAACAAAGTTAAATTAGAATTAAGTTTTTGTTTATCCGCATTTATATCTGATTCAGGAAATAAATTTATAATTTCTATTGCATCTTCAATTTGATTTTTTGAATCCTCATATTTTTTTTGAAGATCAAGTTTTTTAGCATTGTTCAGTCTGTCTTTATATTCCGATTTTGCTTCATCAAGAATTCTCGAATATAACTCTTTGTATGTTACCGGATTTTTAACGAAGTCAATTTTCCCGAGATACTTGTTTGCATTCTTCCAATCTGATTTATAAATTTCATTTGCAATTAATCCCGAGAAATAATTTATTTTATCATTTGCTTTTTCAAGTAATTCAGGTTTTTTATATCTCTTCAAAAAATTTTCATATTTAGAAATCTGTATTTCCATTTTTTGAATATCATTAACCGAATCATTTTTTTCTAACTCGGCGAATGCTCTATCTTCTTCCATAAAATAATAGAAGTAATAACCGTAACCTAATGCTCCGGCGATAACCAACAAGATTACCGAAATTAAAACGGTGTTAATAATTTTCTTTTTTCTTTCAAACGGGATTTTATCTTTTATTATGCTGATTCTTGATTTATAAAATTCCTTTTCTTCGTCGTCAAGATATTTAAAAGAATTGGTGTAATAAATTTCAGCGGCTTTATAATCTTTATTCTCAAAAGATATATCACCGTTTTCAATCAGTTTTGTTTTTGAATTAACAAGATGAACGGCTGTATTATAAAGTTTTTTTATTTCTGAATTTTTTCTGTCAATTTTTAAAATTTTTTTACATTCAGAAATTGCCTCATGATATTTATTTTCGTTGATTAAATATTCTATGTTGATTTTTATTTCTTCTATTGAAAGTGTTTCGGCATTATCAACTTTAATTTTATAATTACACCCGTAAACTCCGCAACCTGAATTTTCAATCCAACATTCTTTATGATAAAGAGAAGAACATTGAGGGCAAATTATGATTTCAACATCCTGTTTAAAATTAGATTGGCAAAACTGACAAGTTGATTTGGAAATATTTTCGTTTAAGTTTGACAAGAATAAAAATTTATAATTCTTTTATAATTCTATAGTGAATTCTATTGCTTTGTATAGCAAGACTACTCCGAGACCGATTAAAATTACTCCGACAGAGATGTTTATTTTTGAGAGAGTTGCAGGTTTGATTCTGTGTGAATTTTTAGAAATTAATTTTACAAGTGTATAGAACCACAAAACTGCTCCCACTAACACTCCGAGCCCAAACAAAAATCCTGTCATAAAATGTGAGTCAATAACTCCGAGACCTTTAAAATAAGAAACAAAAGCAATCCATGAAGCGGGCAGAGTTACAGAAGATAAACATAATAAAACACCTGTCATAAAATTTGTGAACAAACCTGACTTTTCATTTTTAATAACTTTATGATGAAAAACTTTCTCCAGATTTTCTTCAGTTTTGTGAGCGACATTTTCAGATCTTTGTAAAACGTTCTCGGCTTTCTTTTCCTGCTTTTCAGTGAAGTTTGGATTTTCCAATTTCATCTTCATAATTTTATAACCGTAAACAATAACAACAACGCATCCTATATAAGTTAGTATCACTTTAAACAGACCTTCGTTAGTATTATAAAAATTAAATACCGTATCCGGCAAAAGAGAAAATAAAAGACTGATTCCGCCGTATGCGATTAAAATATAAATCATATCCATAAAGCCCGCACCTGCACCTATAGCAACTCCTTCTTTCATCTCATGCTTGAAACCTTTCACCATAATAGCAAAGTTTGTCGGTCCCATAGGAGGCATAGATAATAAATATCCAAAAATAGCACCCGTTATAAAAGCAATAAGCAAATTAAAATTTTAGTTTCAGCAAATTAAAAATTAAGAAGTGTAAAAACAATTTACAATTAAAAAAAAGAAAGCCCGTTATTTTGAACGGGCATATGGAGATATGAGAAATGAATTATGAGGAAAATTAAATAATATTCAAACCACCGAATTTTTTACCTAAAATTGATTCACTGTTAACACCTAACCAGTCATTCAAAATGTTAGAATAAATATCTCTGAAATCAATTTGATATTTTAAATCACCATTTTCTAAATTTAATAAGTCGGGTGCTTCGTTGTAAAATCCGGGATTTTTTAAATTCCCGTTAATTAAAAATATATTATTGGCTGTTCCGTGATCCGTACCATTACTTCCATTTTGTTTAACTCTTCTGCCGAATTCAGAAAATACCATCACCAAAACTTCATCCTGTTTGTTATTAATTTTTAAATCATTATTCAAAGCATATAAACTTTCTGATAATTCTTTCAATAATCTTTCCTGCCTTCCGGTTTGATTTACGTGAGTATCAAATCCACCGAGACTAACATAAAAAACAGAAGTTTGAATTTCAGAAATGATTAATTCGGCAATCGTTTTTAAATCTTTTCCAAAATTTGTATTCGGATATTCAGATTTAGATTTAAAAATTCTTGATGTTTTATAAACATATTCTGCCGAACTGGTAGCATCAGCCATTGTTTTATAAAGGTATGCTACATTTTCATCGTGAGAATGTTTTTCATTTGTTTTGAGAACATCCATAAAAAAATTCTCTGCAGTACTTATAAAAAATCGTTCGGGATCTTCAACAGCGATTCCGCTTTTTGAAGTTCCTTTTAATGCAAGACTTAAATTTTCATTTACTTCAATTGCATTATAAGGATTTTTACAATTCATACATTCCGAATCTAAATATCTTCCTATCCAACCTGTATTTAAATTTTCATTTGAATCGGAAGCGGTATGCCATATATCCATTGATCTGAAATGTGATCTGTTTGGATTTGGATATCCGACACTGTTAATAACTGAAAGATGACCATTATCATAAATTGATTTCAATTTTTCCATAACAGGATTAAACCCAAGTTCATCATTTATTTTCAGAACATTATTTTCAGAAATTGAAATTGAACTTCTGTTTTTATAATAAATATCATTTTTATAAGGTATAATTGTATTCAGTCCGTCATTACCACCTGAGAGTTGAATAATGATTAGTTTTTTTGAAACATCCGAGATTTTTCTCTTGAAGGTATTTGCCTGCACAGGTTTTATAAAAGCAGGAATCAGTAACGATGCAGAAGCAAGTGCCGACAGTTCAC
>DOWN01000066.1:10315-17317 GCA_003519545.1 Bacteroidota bacterium | reverse complement strand
TGATATTCAGGAAGGGACATTATTCTTACAATTGTGCTTTCGATAAAATTTTCTTTTGATGATTTATCGGAATATTTATAAATTAAATTTTTAGTATCCGGATTTAATTTGATCTGCAACATAAAATCAGAAAGTTCATCAATCGTATCATTCTCGTTTTTATTTTTTAAATAATTTAAATATCCGGTTAAATTAATTTCAGTTTTCAAATTTCTTAAAACTCTTATTTTATTTTTCCCGGATTTTTTTTCTTTCTCTTCATCAGGCATTATATTCATATCATCATCTGAAGTTTTTTTATATTCAAATTCGAGATCTGATGAATTAAAAATTGCTTCCGGAAGTTTTAATCTGAACATTAAAGATGAAGTATCAATCCAGTTTTTACCTCCTGCCCATCCACCAACATTTGGAGGGTTTAAAAGTATCTGACCAAGAGCCTTTTGCATTCCAAAGAGAACATTTTCATTTACAAAATTTATATTATAAATTTTTGAAATCCCTGCTAAATATTCAACGGGTGACTTAACTTTTGATCCGATATTTTTCTCATCATAAAACCAATCTGATTTAAAAACATATTCAAGTAATTTTTTAATATCATATCCTGATTTATAAAAAATATCGGACATATTATTTATAATTTTTTTGTCTGGTGTTTCATTCACAAAAAATTTATAAATTTTTTCCGAAATAAATTCGGCAGTTCTTTTATTCTCTAAAATTATATTTATAATATCATCACCATCAAAATTCCCGGTTTGTCCCATAAAAGTTTTTTCTGAAGTATCATGCTGGTTTTCTCTGATTATAAATTCACCTTTATCATTGAAACCCCATCCCGTAAAGGCTTTAGCCGCATTCTTAATATCGTCTTCAGTGTAATGTCCTCTACCGAGTGTGAACAGTTCTAATAATTCCCTTGCAAAATTTTCATTGGGGCTTTTTTTCCTGTTTTGTTGATTGTTTAAAAACTGTAACATTGCAGGATCTTTAGATATTTCAGTTAACAAAACTCTAAAATTTCCGAGTGCATTATTTCTTAAAGTATTATTCTGAATTTCATTTAGTTTGGAGAGATTGTTTTTACAGGCAAAATGACCATGCCAGAAGAATGTCATTTTTTCTCTAAGAGATTCTTTATCTTTAGTCATTTTGAATAACCAAGTGGTATTAATCTTCTGAATATTCTGTCTGTTTTTTCTTCTTCTTTCCTGCCTCTCTTTCCTTGATAAGTCTCTGTATTTTCTTTCTGAATATTCATCTACATCCGTTTCTAAAATTATTGGATTTATAGATTCAGAATCTTTAAAAATATTATCAACAATATTATTCAAAGGAATGTTTTCCAATTGAATTGATTTATCAACCGGAATACCAAAACCTGCTCTCAAAAATAAATGATTATATTTTTTATAATCTTTCATTTAAATTATGTTTAAACTTAAGACAAATATTTTTTCCCCGGGTTTAATTTAAAATTAAAATTATGAAAATTTATCAGGTTGACTCATTCACAAATGAGAAATTCAAAGGAAATCCTGCGGGAGTTTGTATAACAGATAAACCGCTTGAAAAAGATTTAATGCAGAATATTGCATTAGAAATGGACATTTCAGAAACAGCATTCATTTACAAAAACGGAGATCATTATAGAATTAAATTTTTCGCTCCTGAAAGTGAAATTAATCTTTGCGGACACGCAACACTTGCTACAGCACATATTCTATATGAAAAAAATATTGAACCACTTGAAAAGGAAATAATTTTTAAAGCAAATTCTGCTGAATTAAGAACGATTAATTCAGGAGAGTATATAAAAATGAATTTTCCTGTTTTAGAACTGAATGAAAGAATTGATTACGAAAAATTCACAGAAGCATCAGGGATAAAACCTATAGCAATGTATGATACAAATGATCACTGGACTTTAGTTGTTGTAGAAAATCAGAATGAATTAATAAATGCCGCTCCGGATTTGAACAAACTAATGCAAAACGGATTAGGAGATGTAGTTTTAACCTCACGTTCAGATGATAAAAATTTTGATTATTTATTGAGATGTTTTGCACCTGCAGTAGGTATTCCTGAAGACCCTGCGACTGGTTCGGCTCAATGTGCCCTTGCTCCTTACTGGAATAAAGTCACCGGTAAAACTGAATTTAAAGCGAAACAATGTTCAAAAAGAACAGGTGAATTTAAAGTATTTTTAAACGGCGACAGAGTAGAAATTTTTGGCAAAGCAGTTACTGTTTTTGAAATTGAAACAACTTTTTAAAATTAGTTGTTCAGATTTCGGTTGTCAGAATTTCAGATAAATATTTATTTTTGTAAATGAAACAATTTGAAGAAATATTCAATTCATTTATAGGAAATGAATTAAAGTATGACGGTATTTATTGGGTTGGTGTTAAAACGACAGGAATTTTTTGCAGACCTGTATGCACCGCAAAAAGACCAAAGCCGGAAAATGTTGTAATATTCAGTTCAATCAAAGAAGCATTGCAAAACGGATTCAGGGCATGTAAAATCTGCAAACCATTAGGCGATACAAATAATGAAAACAAAGATATAAATTTACTTATATCTAAAATAAATGAATCTCCTGAGAGAAAATTTAAAGATTATGATTTAAGGAAGATGGGTTATGAACCTGCAACTCTAAGGAGATGGTTTAAAAAAAATTTTGGTTTAACATTTCATGCATATCAAAGAATGAACAGAATAAACACTGCCTTTAAAGAGATTAGTAACGGTAAAACAGTGACAGATACCGCATTCAATATGGGCTTTGAATCATTAAGCGGATTTAATGACAGTTTCAAAAAAATTTTTGGAGTTACTCCCAACAATTCAAAAGAAATTACTGTTGTTAACATTCAAAGATTTAATACACCACTAGGAACTATGATAGCGGGTGCTACTGAAAATAAATTATGTATTCTTGAATTTACTGACAGGAGAATGCTTGAGACTGAACTTAAACAGTTAACAAAACTTCTGAATGCTAAATTTATTCAATCTTCAAACAAAGTTATTGAAAAAACAAAAAAACAAATCGAAGAATATTTTGAAGGTAAAAGAAAAAATTTTGATATCGAATTGCTTACTCCCGGAAGTGAATTTCAGAATAAGGTTTGGAATTCATTAATGGAAATTCCTTATGGAGAAACAATTTCTTATAAACAACAGTCGGTTAATATGAAAATTCCAAAGTCAGTGAGAGCCGTTGCAAATGCTAACGGTCAGAACAGAATTGCAATAATAATTCCATGTCATAGAGTTATCGGAGAGAATGGAAAGTTAACAGGATACGGAGGAGGTTTATGGAGAAAAGAAAGATTAATTAATCTGGAGAAAAAATTACAATAATCCTTTTGCTTTTAAAACCATATCAATTAGTTCTCTGATGCTACCGTCACCGCCTGCTCTTTTGCAAACATAATCTACATGATTTTTTACTTCATCAATCGCTGATGAAGGGCAAGCAGAAAATCCAACTTTTTGTAATAATGGGATATCAAATTCGTCATCTCCTATGAAAGCAAATGCTTCTGCCGGAAGATTATATTCTTTTTTTAATTCTTCAAATGGAATAGTTTTATCTTTTATATATTCATATAAATGATGGATACCTAATTTTTCAACTCGTCTGTGATTCACGGGAGACCCCATTCCGCTTATAACCGCGAACTTCAAACCTAATTCTCTTCCTCTTGTAATTCCAAATCCATCATGAGTATGAAACATTTTTATATCTTCTCCTGATGTTGAATAGATAATATGACCTGTTGTTAAACATCCGTCAAGATCCATAAGGATTACCTGAATTTTTTTTAATGCTTCTAATTTATCTTCGTTCATTTATTTAATTTTTAAACTTAATGATTCGTAAGAAGGGCAAATTTTATAAAGGAAACAATCATTACATTTTGGTTTTTTTGCTTCGCAAATTTGTCTTCCATGTTCTCCGATTCTCATTGAAAATCTGAATTGTTCATTATCCGGAATTATATTTTTCAATTCCATTTCAATTTTTGTAGGATCGTCTTCAGTAATTAAACCGAGTCTTGTACCCACTCTTTTCAAATGAGTATCCACTATTATTACATCATTTTTACCAAAACAATTTCCGAGGACAACACTTGCAGATTTTCTTCCTACACCGGCAAGTTTAATTAGTTCATCCATATCACCCGGAACTTGACCATTATATTTCTCAACTAAATCCTGACAGATTGATAAAACTGCTTTGGCTTTATTATTAAAAAAATTAATTGATTTTATTTCATCACGAAATTTTTCGTATCCGTCTTTTAGAATATCTTCAGGGGATTTATATTTTGATTTATATAAAGGGACCATCACCATATTCACCCTTATATCAGTGCATTGTGCGGCTAAGACTGTAGAAATCAAAAGTTCGAAAGGAGAATTAAAATCTAAATGACACTTAGCATCAGGATATTCACCGGCAAGTTTCTTTACGATTGTTAATGCTTGTTTCTTAATATCCAATCAGAAAAAATAATTTAACATTTTATAAATCAATTTAGCCGTCAGAAAATCCGGATAAGAATAATTTTTCTGAGGAGCAAGTTCTACCACATCAAATCCGACAACTTTTTTTTGCTTACCTAATTTTTTTAATAATCTTAAAGTCTCTTCCCAATAGAAGCCGAGCGGTTCCGGAGTTCCGGTAGATGGCATTACGGAAGGATCAAAATAATCTACATCAAAAGTTATGTAAACATTTTCTTTTAGTGAATCTATAACTTTATTTTCCCAGTCATATCCGTATTTACCGTTTCTGATTTCAAAAGCATAAAATGTTTTTAAATTATTTTCTTTTATAAAATCATACTCTTCTTTGCACTGAGCACGAATTCCAACCTGAACAATATCTTTAGTAAACTCGGCAACTCTCGCAGCGAAAGATGCGTGAGAATAAATTGAGCCTTCATATTCTTGTCTGTAATCAGAATGAGCATCAAAATGAAGTATTGACAAATTTTCATAATTATCAAAGTGTGCTTTGATAGGAGCAGTCGAGATGGAATGTTCACCGCCTAAAGTTATAACAAATTTACCGTTCTTAATCTGTTCATTAACGTTTTTATATATAAAGTCTAACGCTTTTTTACCTTTCTTATCCTTCATATTAAGTTCTTTAAGCGTGCAAATTCCAATTTCATTACAAAGTTCTCTGTTTAATTCTTCATCGAAGAGTTCCACATAATGCGAAGCATTGATTATTCCCATAGGACCTTTACCTGTGCCTTTTCCATAAGAAGTTGTTGCTTCGTACGGGACAGGTAAAATCACGACCTTTGAGAAATCATAATTTGAAACTGATTCTTCTATTGCAAGAAAATTTTTTTTTATTCCGTAATATTTCATTTTTTAATTTATATGTTCTTCTATATCAAATAAATCTTTTAATTTTTCGATAAGAATGTCTTTTTTAGGAGTTACTTTTTTTACAATTTCATCTATATCGGTTATTTCAGGATTCAGAGTTTTTTTTTTAAACTCGTTGAGTTCAGTTATAAGTTTATCAAAGTTCACAGTTTCCGAATTGAGTTTGACCATCTCTTGCAAGAGCGACTCCATAAATATTTTCTGATTAAAACTGTATTTAAATTTTTGTTCTGATTCGAATAAAAGATTTAATAATCTGAGAATTTCTTCGGCAGTAAAACTTTCAGAATGCTTTTTGTATTCTGATTTAATTACATCGGTTTCATTTAATAAATCTTCATTTCCGGTTGATTTAATAATCAAAATATTCCTCAAATGTTCTGTGATCCCGTTATAAAAAGTCTGAAGGTCAAATCCTTTATCTACCAAACTATTAAACAAATTTAATAACTCTAAGGTATCGTTTGATTTAACAAATTCTGTAATTTTAAAATATATTTCTTTATCGGGAAGATTTAAAAATTCTTTTAGATCTTTAATTTTAATTTCTGTTTCAGAAAATGAAATTACCATATCAAAAATACCGAGTGCATCACGTAACGCACCGTCACCTAATTTTGCAATTTCAAAAAGTGATTCATCATCAATTTTGATTTTTCTTTGTTTTGCAACATCTTTTAATTTTGAAATAATTTCATTGATTTTAAATCTGCTCAATAAAAATCTCTGGCATCTGCTCGTTATAGTCTGAGGTATTTTTTCAGGATTCGTTGTTGCGAGAATAAAAATCAAGTATGCGGGAGGTTCTTCAAGAATTTTCAAAAGTGCATTAAATGCCTGTATAGTCAACATATGCACTTCATCAATTATAAAAAATTTAAACTTACCTTTGATAGGATAAAACTTAGCTGCATCCTGAATTGCTCTTACATCATCAATTCCTCTGTTAGAAGCCGCATCAAGTTCAAACACATCAGGATGTCCACCTGAAGTTATTTCTATACAACTGTCACATTTATTGCATGGTTCACCGTCGGACTGATTTGAACAGTTCATTGCTTTTGCAAAAATTCTCGCAAGTGTAGTTTTTCCTGTTCCTCTCGGACCACAGAATAAATATGCATGTGCAATTTTATTATTCTTAATGGCATTCTTGAGTGTTCTCGTAGCAAATTCCTGCGATATAACTTCAGAAAATTTCTGAGGTCTAAACTCTCTCGCACTTACCTTAAATTCAGAATTCAATCGTGTTAAAAATTTTTATTTGAGTAGAAATATTTGGAATTAATATTAATATAATTAATTCAATTATAATAATATCTGAAAAATTATTACCTGAATATTAAAACTGTATCTTTGCAAATACAATACTTAATTTTTTATCAACCATTCTTGTCCATGCATTAACAACCAAATCATTATAAGAGTCAATTCCTATATAATCTCCGAAAAATATTTCCGTTTCAGGTATAAATGGCGATTCACTTATTTTTATATTTTCAAAAGTTTCTCCGCCATCTTTGCTAACACCCAGATAAACATCAGTTCTGTTATCATTGTAATTTCTTCTGTCATAAAATA
>DOWN01000066.1:0-10211 GCA_003519545.1 Bacteroidota bacterium | reverse complement strand
AATTTCTTCTGTCATAAAATAATACATAAATATTACCGGAAACAGGATCAACTGTAAAATTACTCATAAACTGATCTTTGGAAGTTTCATCATTATTAACTCTCACCGGTTTAGACCATTTATTTCCCTGATCTGTGGATTTTACAATATATATATCATAATTACCTGACCTGTTATCAGAAAAATTTATGTAAATATTTCCGTTATATTTTCCACCTGAAATATCACATTTAGTAAATGGTAAACCGTTACATCTGTAAAGACCGGGAATATCGGTAGCCCAACCGCCAACTTGATCAGTAACAAAAATGTCCTTTCCAAAAGTTACACCTCCGTCTGTTGACCGGTCAAACAATATACCATACGGTCCTGCCCAACTAACGTAAACCTGACCATCGGGACCAACGGCTGGAGTTGCTCCTTCAACAGTTCCATCTCCATCAGCAGCATCTCCCGCAAGGTCATTAATCCTTATAGGATTTGAAAATGTTTCCCCAAAATCAGTAGATCTTGAAAATAAAATTATACTGCTGTCATTTGGATTTTTACTTCCATATTTATCAAACTGTGTCCAACTGACATAGAGATTATTTTTAAATTCAGAATTTGTTCTATCAGAGGTAATCCATTCTTTATCCTGAAAAGGAGTTGCGGTTCCATTACCATAAATTCTATTACTATTACCCCAGGTAACACCTCCATCAAGAGATTTCGCAATAAAAATTCCTGAGTTATTAAAAGGTCCCAGATGAGTATAATATAAATTTCCTAACTTGTCAAAATGAACAACAGGGTCCCCATATACAACGGGTCCGGGGAGTCTTGATTCAGTCCATGTTTCGCCACCATCTGTTGTAACATAATACCAGTCTATATTTGCACCTGCGACAATATTTAAAGGGTTCAGTGGATTTACTGTTATACACGGCTCTTCCGGTTCAAATATTTTTTGAGGTTTGTTAATTGTTACATTTTTATACTGTGCAAAATTATCAGAATAAAAAATTAAACATAAAAAAATATTTATAAAAATTATTATTTTCATTTTCTGTTATTTACTGAATTTATTTTTTCCGAAAACTAACGGAAGTGCTTCATCAATTTCAGATAAAGGAATAATTTTTAAATTCGATTTAATTTCATCCGAAATTTCAACAAGGTCTTTTTTATTTTCTACCGGAATTAATACAGTCTGAATGTTTCCTCTCAAAGCCGCGAGTAACTTCTCATTTAAACCACCGATTGGCAATACATTTCCTCTCAATGTAATTTCACCGGTCATTGCAATATCAGTTTTTGCAGGAGTTTTAGTTATTGCTGAAATCATTGCAAGAGTCATCGTTATTCCTGCTGACGGACCATCCTTAGGTATAGCACCTTCAGGCAAGTGAATATGAATATCATTATCTTTAAAAAATGCAGAAGGTATATTGAATTTTTTTGCGTTGGATTTTATATATGATAAACCTGCCATTGCGGATTCTTTCATAACATCTCCAAGTTTACCTGTTAGAGTAAGTTTCCCTGAACCTTTCATTATATTTACATCAACGTTTAAAATATCACCTCCAGCAGAAGTCCAAGCCAAACCATTTATAGTCCCTATGATAGTTTTTTTCTTAGAGTCCTTAGTTTTACCTGAATATTTAGAAACGCCGAGAAATTTTGTTATCATTTCAGACGTGATTACAACAGGTTCTTTAACTTCAAACTGAGTATTTAATACAACTTCTTTAGCAACTTTTCTTATAACGGATGAAATTTCTCTTTCAAGATTTCTTACACCGGCTTCTCTGGTATATTCAGTAATTATTTTTAATAAAACTTCATCTGAAAAAATTATATCACCTTCGTTCATTCCATGTTCACTTAACTCTTTAGGAATAATGTGTTTTTTTGCAATCTGAACTTTTTCAAAATCAAGATAACTTCTCATTTCAATAATTTCCATTCTGTCTTGTAACGGAAGCGGAATATTATACTGAACGTTTGCTGTAGTTATAAACAATACATTAGATAAATCATAATCAACATCAAGATAATGATCATTAAATGTATCGTTTTGTTCAGGGTCTAAAACTTCAAGCATAGCACTTGCGGGGTCTCCTCTGAAATCGCTGTTCATTTTATCAATTTCATCAATTAAAATTACAGGATTAACAGACCCTGCTTTTTTCATCGCCTGAATTATTTTGCCCGGCATTGAACCGATGTAAGTTCTTCTGTGACCTCTTATTTCTGCTTCATCTCTCACACCACCGACAGAAATTCTTGTGAATTTTCTGTTTAATGCTCTGGCAATAGATTTACCTAAAGAAGTTTTACCGACACCCGGAGGTCCTACAAGACATAAAATCTGACCTTTAGGTGATTTATTTATTTTTTTCTCTTTTAATAATTTTAAAACCGCTATCAGTTCCAGAATTCTTTCTTTTGGTTTTTCCAAATCATAATGGTCTTCATCCAAAATATTTTTTGCATTTATCAAATCAAAATTATCAATTGTGAAATTATTCCATGGAACAGAAACCATCCAATCAAGATAATTTCTCAATACAGAAAAATCCGGAGACATCTGTGGAGTTTTTTTCAGTTTAGAAAATTCATCCATTGCTTTTGCTTTAACATTTTCCGGCATACCTGCTTTTTCAATTTGTTCTCTTATTTTGCTTAACTCAGGATCACTTTCAACATCATCACCGAGTTCATCCTGCAAAATTCTAATCTGTTCCTGAACTATAAATTTTCTTTGATTTTTTTGCATCGCTCCATACAACTTATTCTCTATATCTTTTTCAACATTAAGAATTTCAAGTTCAGAACTCAAAGTCATAAGCACTCTGTAATACTGTTCTTTTAAGTCCTGTATTTCAAGAATTTCCTGTTTTTTGTGAACGTTAATATTAATTGCAGAAGCGATATAATATAATTTTCTGTCTAACTCTTTAATATTGTTGTAAGCAACGAGAGATTCCTGAGGTATAGATTTATTCGCCTGAACATAATCTGTGAATGCTTTTGTTGTTTTTCTTTCCAAAGCGGAAAGTTCATTATCAACATCATAAACTTGATACTTAACTGAAACAGTTGCAGATATAAAATCACCGCTGTGAAATTTTTCAATTGTAGCAGGAACAATTCCATCAACCAAAACTTTAATTAAACCGTTGGGAAGTTTCAGAACCTGAAGAATTTTGGCAATTACACCTATTCTATAAAGATTTTCAAATGTTGGGTCTTCAATTTTTTCATCAAGTTGTGTAATTAACAAAATATATTTGTCATTTTGCAGAGAATGATTGATTGCTTTTATGGTTGATTCCCTTCCCGCTAAAATGGGATAGATCATATACGGGAACACAACTATATCTTTCAGAGGTAAAACAGGTAAATCCTGAGGTAAATTGTTATTATCTGTCAATTCACGGGATTCTGTGCTGATTATATTTTCTTGATTATCGTTAAAATTTTCTATCATCTATAAATTAAATTTTAACAAAAATAGTTATATATGTTTCAATATTCAGTGAATTAATTTGTATGCAGATTTAAGAATTAACTTGAATAAACGATTGAATAAAAATAATTTCATTATAATGTTTAAATCATATTATTTTATATTATTTGCCGCAGTAATTATGGGATTCACAATTTTTGCATCTTCCTGTAATTTTATTACCAGCCGGTCTATTTCTAAATCCGGTGTTACGGACAGTATTGATCCTGAACCTGATTATAATATTTCTTTAAATCCGACTTATCAGGATTTAACGAATTATATTTTTATGGGCAACCGGATGGAAAATTTTTCTACTTATTTTAATGTGTATTACACTGCCCAGTCTGATTTTGATGAGGCTATGAAAGAAATCAGAACTTCAACAATATCCGCATATAGCAGAAGATTAGATTCATTAAATATAGATTTACCAATTTCTCAAAATGTCAGAGATAAACTTAAAACAGTATTAAGCAGGGCATCAAAAGTAATTCAATACCATAAAAACTCAAAATATCTTGACAGAGCAGTTTTATTGATCGGTAAAACTTATTATTACCAGAATGATTACTTTCAGGCTGAAAGAAGTTTAAGCGAGTTCTTATCAAAATTATCATCAAGCACTTTAAGTGATGAAGCGATTTTATTCTTGGGTAAAACGAAATTTAAACTTGGGAGAGTAGCGGAAGCAGAAACAATTTTTCAAAAGTTAATTAAAGAATCTAAAAATCCCGAAATTATTTCTGAAGCATATCAGGATTTAGCACTTGATGAACTTTCAAAAAGAAATTATTCGGAAGCAGTAAAATATTTTGAAAATTCAATTAAGTTCACAGTTGATAACGACAAGAAAGCAGAGCGTGAATATATACTCGCAACAATTTTTTCTTTGGTTGATCCTTCAAAATCAATGCTTGCATATGAGAGAGTCGTGAAATTAAGTTCAGATTTTGATTTATCATTTTATTCAAATCTGAATTTCGCAAAATCTTTAATACAAAACCGGAAATTTGCACAAGCAGAAAATGTATTAAATGATTTAAACAGTAAATATCGAGACTATCCTGAATACAAACAACTTGCAGAACTTGAACTTGCAAATAATTTAAACGCTCAGGACAAAAGTAATGCCGCACTTTTAAAATATTATGAAGTAATACTTAAATATCCCAATAGCAAAGCCTCTTCCGATGCGTATTTTTATATAGCAGAATATTATGAAAAAGAAAAGAATGATTATCTCAATGCTTTAGTTAATTATAACAAAGTTGTACAGGAAAGTTCTTTTTCTGATTATATAACAACCGCAATCAGAAAGTCAGCATTACTTGATAAATATTTCACACTTCAGGCACAGATTAACGGAACGGATAAAATAAACATACCACTTGAAAATCAGTTACTTGAAAAATACAGATTGATTTTTGATGAAGAACGAGGAATTGATCCAAAACGTGAAGGTGAAATTAGAGACGGAGAAGATCCAAACAGAAGAGGTGAAGACCCTTCAGGAGATCCTAAAGGCGGAGGTTTCAAGTCAAGTTTGATAGATTCAATGGATACAAAAGATAACAGAAGAGAAAAACTAAATGAAGACGGTAGTATAGACGGCGAAAACACCGTGAATGAAAAAAACGGCAAGGAAATTCCTAATGATACGCTTGATAAGAATAATGAAAACAAATTAGATGAAGCAGGATTGGAAAATGAAATAAGATATAATTCGCTTTATGAAATGGCAGAATTGTTTATGTATGAACTAAACAAACCCGATAGTGCGGAGAATTATCTTTTAATTATTAAAAACGAATATAACGATGCTAATAAAACTCCTAAAGTTTTATATACACTTGCTACATTATACAAATCTCAAAAGAAAGATGCACAGGCAAATGCAATACTAAATGACATAATTCTTTTATATCCAAATTCAATTTTTGCCAATGAATCAAGAAAGATGCTTGGGATTAAAGAAGTGGAACTTGAAAAGGATGAAGCAGAAGAATCATTTAATACGGCGGTGAAAACATTTAACAGTAAAGATTATTTTAATGCAGTTGCACAATTTAATAACGTTCTAAGTAAATATCCAAACAGTTCATATATAGACAATACATTGTATTCATTGGGGTGGATTTATGAAAATGTATATTTTAATAAAGACAGTACTTTATATTATTATAATAAAATAATCAAAGACTACAGCAGTTCAAATTTTGTTCCTGTTGTAAAACCAATCGTGGAGAACTATGAGCAATTGCCGGTAACAAATGACAGTTTAAATTTTCAAAAAACAGATTCAGTAAATGTATCAAGTGATACTTTAAAAAATCAGAGCGATACAGAAATAAAAACCGAAGAGAAACCCGGAGAAGAATCTAATAAAACTGAAGAAAAACTATCTCAGGAAGAGATAGAAGAACTTTTGAAAAAAGAAGATGAAATAGTTCCCGATCCGAAATGATCCTTCCTAAAAAATTTTATTTACAGGAAACAACAACTGTTGCAAAAAATTTACTGGGAAAGATATTGATTAGAAAATATGGTTCATTAGTTTTGAAAAGTTTAATTGTAGAAACTGAAGCATATATAGGAAATCATGATCCTGCTTGTCACGCTTATTATAAAATAACTCCGAGAAATCAGTTAATGTTTGAAGAAGGAGGTGTCACTTATGTTTATTTTATTTATGGAAATTATTTTTGTTTTAATATCGTGACAGGAAATAAAGGTGAAGGGAATGCAGTGTTAATCAGAGCAGTAGAACCTTTGAGTGGAGAATCTGAAATGATGAAAAACAGGAAAAATATTACGGGCGAAAATTTAGCAAACGGTCCCGGAAAATTATGTATGGCTTTGAATATAAATAAAAACGACAATGGTCTGAAAGTTTATTCTCAAAACTCGAATATACAGATTAAAGACGCCGGAATAAAAATTAATCCAAATGAAATTAAAACAACTAAACGAATTGGAATTTCACAGGGTGAGGAATTTTTATACAGGTATTTTTTAAAGAATAATAAATTTGTAACCCCTCATAAATTCAACAGACTATAATGGAAATTAAATTTTGCGGTGCGGCTAAAACAGTAACAGGTTCACAACACCTGTTAACAATCAACGGTAAAAAATTATTGCTTGACTGTGGATTGTTTCAAGGCAGACGTGAGGAATCTTACAGAAGGAATAAAGATTTTTTATTCAAACCTGAACAGGTTCATTCGGTTGTGTTATCACATGCTCATATTGATCATTCCGGAAATTTACCAACTTTATATAAGAAAGGATTCAGAGGAAATATTTATTGCACGCCGGCAACGAGAGATTTATGTTCGATAATGTTGCAAGATTCAGCACACATCCAGGAAAAAGACGTTGAATTTGTAAATAAGAAAAAAGCAAGAAAAGGCGAAAAACTTTTTAATCATTTATATACAATTTCGGATGCATTAAATGTTCTCAAACAATTTAAGTCAATGCCATATAATAATAAATTTTTTATTGATGGGTTCGATAATAAAGTTGCGGTAACTTTTTTTGATGCAGGACATATATTAGGTTCATCACAGGTGTTACTCGAGATTGAGGAAAATGGAAAAAAAATCAGATTCGGATTTACAGGAGATATTGGCAGATGGGAACTTCCGATTTTAAAAGATCCTGATTTTATGGGAGATGTTGATTATCTGATAAGTGAATCTACTTATGGAGGCAGAGTTCACGATAAAGCAACAGAAATGGATTCACAACTTGCACAAGTAATACTTGATAATTATGAAAAAGGGGGAAAAATAATTGTTCCTGCATTCAGTGTCGGAAGAACACAGGAGATAGTTTATGCAATGTCAAAATTGTTTAATGAAAACAAAATTCCAAAAATTCCTATTTTTGTTGACAGTCCATTGTCTGTGAATGCAACAGAAGTTTTTAAAATGCATCCTGAATGTTTCGATGAAGAAACAGCAAAATTAATTTCAGATGGAGTTGATATTTTCGGATTAAACAATGTAAGATATGTAAAAGATGTTGAAGAGTCTAAAAGTCTGAATTTTTTTGACGGAAGTTGTATGGTAATTTCAGCATCGGGAATGTGCGAAGCCGGAAGAATACTTCACCATTTAAGAAACAATATTGAAAATAAAAATAATACGATTTTAATTATAGGTTTTCAAGCCGAACATACATTGGGCAGAAGACTTGTCGAGTCTGTTAAAAACCCGGGTATGGAAGTTAATATTTTCGGTGAGCCATATCCTGTGAGAGCAAAAGTTGTTGTTTTAAATTCATTTTCTGCACACGCAGATGAAAACGAATTGCAAAGATTTTTTAATGATTACAGCAGAAAAAATTTGAAGAAAACATTTTTAGTTCACGGAGAGATTGATATGATGGAAGCATTAAAATCCAATCTGAATAAAATGGATTTTAAAAATATATATATTCCGGATTACGGCGAGACTGTGATACTTAACTGATAATTTTTTTATATAAATCCATATATTTTTCTGCGGAGATTTTCCAGGAAAAATCTTCTTTCATTCCGCGTATCATAATTTCTTTCCAGATTTTTTTATCTTTGAACATATATAAAGCCCTGTGTATTGTTTTTTCCAGAGCATCCGGAAGATAATCTTTAAAAGAAAAGCCGTTACCCTTCTCATCAAACTCATGATAATCTTTTACAGTATCTGCAAGACCACCTGTTTTTCTTACGATAGGGACAGTTCCATAATTTAAAGAATACATTTGATTTAAACCGCAAGGTTCATAATGAGATGGCATTAAAAAAATATCTGAACCTGCTGTAATCAGATGGGACAATTCAGTATTATAACCCGACCAGAAAAATAATTTATCAGGGAAAGCATATTGTGCTGACCTGAAAAGTTCTTCGTATTGCGTTTCACCGCTGCCTAATACAATCAATTGTATATCATTATTTTCAAGTAAATGATGAAGTATAGGTTTTAATAAATCAAATCCCTTTTGACCGGTTAATCTTGAAATGATTCCGAAGACAGGTGTATCTTCGTTGTATTTGAATTCAATCCGGTTTATTAAATTTTTTTTATTTTCTTCCTTATCTTCAAGATTATCAATTGAATAGTGAGTTTTTATATAATGGTCGGTTAAAGGATTCCAAACATCCAGATCAATTCCGTTTAGTATTCCGTATAAATCACCCGATCTTGATTTCAAAACTCCTTCAAGTCCTGCACCAAATTCTTCTGTTTGAATTTCTTCAGAATATGTCGGACTGACAGTTGTAATAATATCTGAATAAACAATACCTGCTTTTAAAAAGCAAAATGAATTATCCAGTTCAAACGGACTGTAAGGGTAGAAGTATTCAACAGGAAGATTTGAATTATAAATGGATTCAGGTGAAAATCTTCCCTGATAACCAATATTGTGAATAGATAAAACTGATTTAGTTGATTCAAAAAGTTTATCCCAGGCAAAAGTGGTTTTTAAATATGCAGGGATAAGTGAAGTTTGCCAGTCGTTGCAGTGAATAATATCCGGAGACCATTTTAAATACTGAATAGTTATCAACATCGCTTGCTGAAACAGAATAAATCTTTCATCTTCATCTCTATCATTTGTGTAAGGCAGTTCTCTGTGGAAATAATGAGGATTATCAATCAGATAAACATCAACTTCAGAATTCGGAAGTTTTCCGGTCCATACATTAAAAGTATGAGTTGAATTTCCAATCATAACGGGAATATCTCTCAATTCA
Organism: Bacteroidota bacterium; assembly: GCA_003519545.1. Classification (GTDB taxonomy): domain Bacteria; phylum Bacteroidota; class Ignavibacteria; order Tepidaquicellales; family Tepidaquicellaceae; genus UBA9002. Next base: position 966 of record DOWN01000066.1, on the reverse strand, counting down.
TCAGATAGAGATAATTTATGATTAGAAGTATTAATTCCGCCATAAAGCGGTAAAAAAACTTTTATTTCACAGCCGAGATCAAACAAAGATTTTGGCAGAGACCCGCAAACATCACCGAGTCCTCCGGTTTTAACATAAGGAAAACATTCAGAGCAAGCGAAAGCAACTTTCATTTGTTTTGAGATTAAAGTTTTGCTTCCAGATAATAAGGTAACATTTTTCTCCAAGTTGGCCAATCATGAGGTACATCATAACCCCAAAGATCAACTTCATTAGGAATGGATTTAGAGTTTAAAACATTTGATAAATCGGTAGATGCTTCCGGTTTTTCATAGTTTCCTCTTCCTGATACGAGATATATTTTTTTTCCATTTCTCATTTGTTCAAGAATTTCGTTGTCTTCAAGATTCGGCATATAATGCATAGGAGAATTGAAATACATATTCTCATCAAAATAATTTTTTGCATAATCAGTTAAGTCATAAGAGCCGCTCATACCTATAGTTCCCGCGAAAAGATCAGGTCTTCTGAGAAAAGTATTTACAGCGTGAAAAGCACCGAGAGAAGCACCGGTAGTATAAATTGGAACAACACCGTTACAGTCTTTATAAATAAAAGGAACAACTTCTTCAACTACATATTTATTAAATTGCTGATGTCTAATTGCTTTATCATAAGGATGCATTTCATCATTCAGCCAACTTTCACTGTTTATGCTGTTGATTGAATATACTTTACATTTACCTGATTCAATAAATGGTTTAATTGCGTCAATTAATTGAAATCTTTCATATTCAAGATAGTCAGCAGCAGCAGTCGGAAACATTAATAATGCAAATCCGTAATCTCCATATGAAACTATTTCCATTTCTTTGTTTAGATTTGGACTAAACCATTTTGTAATTTCTCTTCTCATTCGATTATATTAAGTTGATTTTTAAAGGATAGTTAACAAAAATACTATAT
>DOWN01000133.1 GCA_003519545.1 Bacteroidota bacterium | reverse complement strand
GCCATATAAAAGTTTTGAAATATATTTCAATTTGATTTTTATCTTCTGATGAATCTTTTCCTTTTATTTTATGAATAATAAATGTTAATGAATATTTTATAATCCATAAAATCATATATATATAAGTTCTGAACCGGTAAGTTAAATAAGTTAAATATGAGTAATGTTTTTTCAAAAACAAATAAAAACTTTTATAATTTTGAATAAACATTGCTGCCCTTCTCTGCCTTGAACTTGATTTACCGTAATGAATTATTTCAACATCATGCAGAAAAATTGATTTATATCCTGCACGTTTTACTGTGATATAAAAATCCATTTCCTCGGCATATATCCAGAATCTGTCATCAAGCATACCAACTTTATCTGCAACTTCTCTCGTGTATAAAAGCACTGCTCCATAAGCCCAGTCAATTTCTCTTGTTTCACTGTGATCCCAGAAGGACATGAAAGACTTTTTTGTATTTAACTTTGAAAAAAATTCGGCAAAAAATCTGTTCTCAAAAAATGATCTCCAAATATTAAAAAAATCATTTACAGATTTCTGCAAAGTCATATCATCATTAAGAAGTTTACAAGTAATAATTCCAATCTTATCATTTTTATGTGAATATAAATAATCAAGCATCTTATCAATCGCATTGTTAATTACCACAGTATCCGGATTTAGCAAAAGAATATTCTCTCCTTTTGCAATTTTTATACCCTGATTATTTGCCGGTGCAAATCCATTATTTGTTTTATTTGCAATCAAAACTACGTCAGGAAAAAATTCTTTAACCATACCTGCTGAGTTATCAGGTGAATCATTATCAACAACTATGATTTCAAACGAATATTTTTTTGTTTCATTATAAATTGAATTAATACAATTTTCCAATAATTTTTTTGTATTCCAACTTACAATTATAATCGAAACATCAATATTTTTTTGTTGATTCTGATACATTTAGAAAAAAACAATTTTTAAAAATAATCCAAGGCAAGTTACGAGACAAAATCCTATAGCAAATTTTTCTTTAATCTTATCTGATTTTGAAATTTCAATATCTCTGATTTTCTTTTTCATTTAACCCTTTCCCAAGTTTTAGTTTCAAAATTAAATTGTTTTAATAATTTAGCGGGATTTCCGCCGACAATAGAATAAGGAGGAACATCTTTTGTAACTACACTACCGCCTGCAACAACTGAATGTTTCCCGATTTTTACTCCTGCGACAACTACTGAATTAGCACCAATCCAGCAATCATCCTCGACAATAATTTCTGAGGTGGTTACCGGCTGATCCAAAATAGGAATGTTTATATCTTCATAAACGTGATTCAATCCAGACAATACGATGTTTTGTGCAAACATTATATTATTGCCTATTTTCACGGGACCTATTATTACATTTCCCAAACCTATTCTTGTTCGTGAACCGATAAAAACATCACCGACTCCGTTATTAACGGTTGCAAAATCTTCTATTGTAGATTCAGATCCGAGTTCAAATTTATTAAAAGGTAATACATCCATTCTTGTCCACCTGCAAATCTTAGAACCTTTTCCTTTTTTATGTTTAAAAGGATTTATAAACCATTTAACCCAAAGTCTCGGTCTTGCTTGATTTTTTGGAATCATTAGCCGGTGAACAAATTTTTTTAAACCGGGATTTGATTTTATTTTCTCTTTAATTCCCATTTCTCAGTTTATAAATGTAGTTAATCGCTTTATAAATTTCTTTAACATTATTTTCCCACGTGTGAGAAGCAGCGAACTTTCGTCTCTCTTCACGTTTAGATTCATTATCTTCTCTCAAAGCAATTTCTATTAATCTCACATAATCTTCTTTGTTTTTCGCAAGGTAAGTATAATCTTTGAAAATACTCATTGCAATTGTTTCTGTTGCTACGACAGGTTTTTCCATTGCCAAATACTCATCTATTTTTCTGGGATAATTTCCTATAGTTACTTCATTTAATAACTGAGGATTTATACATACATCAAAATATTTTATATAAGCAGGAAGCACTGATGAATCTTTTGATCCTAAAAAATGAATATTTGTCATTGAATGTAAATCACTGTTTTTAAAAACATCGTCTTCAGGTCCGACAAGAATAATACTCCATTCCGGTTTAGATTCGGCAATGTATTTAATTATTTCTAAATCAAGTCTGAGTGAAAATAAAGCACCGACATATCCGATTCTCGGATGTTTAATATTTTTTATATCAGCAGGTTCTTCTTTAATTAAATCTTTATTAAAAATTGTTAAATCACATCCCTGCCCTACATAAAAAGAATTAGGATTAAATTGTTTACAATATTCCGAAAGATAAGTTGAATTTGCAACTGCAATATCTGATTTTTTTATAATTTCTGCTTCAATCCTAATTCCGTGTCTTTTCCAGTAATCAACTGCTATTAAATTATCTCTGCTGTAATAAATTGATACATCAGGTTTTAAAAATTCTTTGAGATAAAAACTTCTGAACATATCACTATCATTAAACAATATTATATTTTTAAATCCTAATTCATCTATTGCTCTTTTAATTTCGTTTGCAAATTTTTTATTGTTTGATTTATTGATTAAGTCAAATAAAAAAGGAAATTTAATCCAGTTAGCAGAAAGAATTTTAATTTTTGGATAGAAAGTCCAGATGTTTTCACCAACATTAATTAAATCTTTTTCTTCACCGTTAATTATATTAATTCTCTTCTTAATTTTTTCATCATCCTTATTTTTTAGAATAGTAATTGTATCTAAAGGTGAGTTAACATATAATACTCTGTTAAGTTTTGAAAATTCTTTCGCAATATTTATGTTATTACTGCCGATATCAGAATCCCAACCCTGTTGACCTACAACTACTATATCTCTATTTTGAATAATGTCTTTCAATTTAATTAGATGACCTTAGTAATTTATTTTTAACAATTTTAAATCCGTCAATATAAAATTTATACATATAAATAAAAGGGTGATGTGTTTTAACACCAATTTCTTTTTTAAGAATTATCTGATTTATTGTGAAAAAAATCGCAAGTGTAATCATTGTTCCGATAGCCGCTCCAATTGTCCCAATCATTTTGATAAATATATAATTCATAATAACATTTATAACGGCAATAATAACAAGAATTATAAAATTAATTTTAGGTTTCCCAATTGAATCCATCACTACACCGAACTGTCTTCCGAATGGCTGGAGAAGTGTTCCGAGAATAATTATTTGCAAAATAGGGATTGAAGAGTAATATTCACTTCCCGCAATTATCCAGATAATTTCTTTTGTAAATAAAAGTGTTATAATAATAACAGGAACTATCATCGCAAGTAATAAACCGACAGATCTTTCATAGAGATAACAGACAGATTCTTTTCCTTCGGTTTCAATTCTTTTTGCACTTTGAGGAAATACAATAGTAGCAACTGCTGATAGTGGAACTTCAACAAAATTATTAATTCTTGCCGCGGTATTATAAATAGCAACCTGTGCTGTTCCTAATAATGAACCTAACATCATTTGATCTATACTTGAATAAATCATTGAACTAATGTTCGTTCCAAATACATATTTACCGTAATGGAATAATTTCTTCACCCAACTCCACTCAATTTTTTTTGAAATTCTAAAAAATTTTTTTACAAATGGGTATGAAACAATTGTTCCAAAAACCGCTCCGATAGTCATCAGCCAAACAATCTCATTTAAAGAAATTTTATATCCGACAATGACTGATATTAATATCCCTGAAAAGAATAATCCCTGTCTTACAAGAGAACTGTAAAAAATTCCTTTGAAATCTAAATTTGCCTGTTGAATAAAATTAAACTGATAAAATGGAACTAATACTATAGAAGTGATGCAGTATAAATAAAACATATTTTCAAGAGGAGGTGAATTCCATAAAAGACTTAACGGTTTAGCAAGTAATAATAAAACTATAATAAGAAATATTGCAATAAATAAATTTAATGAAAACGAAGCACTGAGTATTTTCGGATATTCTTCTTCACTTGCAGAAGCAGAATATTTAATCTGAGCATTTTGTATTAATCCGTTTTTTCCTACTTCAATCAATGCTGTTACAGTTAGGAATAACGCATAAGCACCCATATCACTTTTATCAAGAGATCTTACGAGTATATAAAAACTTCCAAAACCTGTGAAAAGTGTCGTTACCCTTTGAAGAATCGTGTATATACCCGACTTAAGCCAATATGAATTTTTTGATAAAGCCATTCAATTATAACGAGTTATACAATTCGGAATAAATTTTTTCATTCTCCTTAATTAGATTTTTAAGGTTAAAATTATTAACAACAGTTTTACGTGCATTAATTTTTATATCAATTAATTTATCTTTGTTTGAAAAAATATAGTTTATTTTTTCAGATAAACTTTTTGAATCATTTACAGGAATTAAAAATCCATTTTCATTATTCACGAGTGCTTCTTTTGTTCCTTCTATATCACTTGCAATGCAGTATCTTTCCATTGACATTGCTTCGAGTAATCCGAGAGGAACAACTTCCCAGTAAGACTGTAAAACAAACACATCAATTGAATTTAAAACTTGTTTTACATCTGAAGTAAAATTCATAAATTTTATTTTATCAGATATGTTTAATTTGTTTGCGAGTTTTATACAATCTTCTTTTAATTCGCCTTCACCAATCATAAGAAATTTTATTCGTTCATCATTAATCACACCCGGAATAGAATTTACAAAAGAAAGAGGGTCTTTCTGAAAAGTAAATCTTGCCATAAAACAAATGATAAAATCATCTTCTTTATAACCGTTCATTTTTCTGAAAGATAAATCCTCATTTGGTTTATATTCATCAGTATTAATACTGTTATGAATTAATTTAAAATTTCCATCCGGTACCATACTTTTTGCGGTTCTTATGTCATTTTCAGAACCGCAGACGACTATATCTGATTTTTTGATAAGAAATTTTTCGGAAATTTTTCTAAGGAAATATTTAAACTCATTTAATCCGGGATGAAACGAAAATCCGTGTATGGTATAAATAGATTTTTTATTCAAATATTTTGCAGGTAGAAGTGTATTAGAACATGCTCTTGAACCGTGAATATGTATAAAATCAATATTTTCATTTCTGATAAGATTTATAATATTCGGATATTTAAAAATGTTAAATGCAGTTTCTGTTTTAATGATATGTGTTTTAATTCCTTTTTCATTTAATTTTCTTATCATATCCCCGTCAGTAAAACTTAAAACAACCGGTTCAAATTTGTCTCTGTCAAGATTACTGACTAAATTAAAAAGATAAGTTTCACCTCCTCCAAAATTACCTTGTCTAATAGTTTCAAGTATTTTTATTTTTCTTTCAGAGACGTTAAATCCCAAGACTTCATCAATTGTCAGATATTTAGTATGAACAGTTTCCATAAATTCTTTGTTCGATCTTTTTCTCCTTATCAAAGCAAGAATCTGATTAAACATAAATAAAGGAATTCCCGGCAGTGCTTTCCAAATTTGTTTTTCAACTTTGGTTAACAATATAACAAAAAGGATATTAAACGCAAAAAGAAATAAAGCAGAGATCCAAACCAATGCAAAGTAATTCAGGAAAATTAAATTTAATGCTATACAGAAAAATGAAACTAATATTTGAATGAATAAAGGTGGAGATGCGGAGTTTAAACCAAAATAAAATTTATTCCAGTTGAAAGTAAATAAACCAGTGAACATAATTTTTACCGCTGTTCTTGCGTATATAAAATATGAGTTTATCCATCTTGTCCTTTGTCTTTCGACCTGGGAAGCCGTCGCCACTTTTTCATCAAATACAATTGCATCGTTAGCGAAAGCAATTTTTAATCCTGAGTCAACTAAATGTGCCTGTAAGTCCTTATCTTCAGCAACAATAACTTTTCCTTCAGACAATGATTGTTGATAAGAATTTAGATTTTTCAGATATAAATCATATTCAATACCCATTCCGCTACCCGCTATTGTTGACGAAGAATTAATCTTAAATGGGATATACTTAGTTGTATAATTATAATAGTGTTCACTCATCGCATCCAAACATGCGTATAAACTGTCAAGATTTTTAGCGACTCTCCTTCCCTGAACAGCCTTATATCCCGATTTAAAATATTTATCCATATTTTTAAGAAATGAAGGATGGGCAAGATTATCAGGGTCAAAAATTATAATGACTTCGTGTTTCACATCAAAATTTTCTATTCCAAATAAAATAGATTTAACTTTTGAGCCAAGTTTCGTTTCAGGTTTTATTACTTTTACATTTTCAGAATTAAAATTCAGTTTTGAAATGTCACATTCATCGGCGACGAGATAAACTTTATAATTTTCATACCTTTGTTTCAAAAGACTATCAATTAATGGAATGCAAATTTCAGTTTCTTTATAAGCGGTAATAATAATTCCAAAATTAGTTTCTTTTTTAGAGGAGGTATTTATTTTTTTTCGCGGGAAAAATAAAGAAAGTATTACACTAAAAAATGGGAATAGTAAAAGACAAATGAAAATTAATTGAAGAATATACAAGACGTAGGTGAGTATCACCATAGAATTAGATTATTTATGATACCTGAGTATCTTTTAATTTCTTCTGAGTTAAATTTCTTTTTACAATTTTCTTCGTATATCTTCTGAACCAACTTCTTTTCTTTGCCAAATCACCATAAACTTCTTCAAGATATTCAGAGGAGAGATTATTAAGAACAGCCCCTGCAAATTTATCTTCAAATGATTTTAAAGTTTCGATTGAATATTTATCAGAATCCTCAATTATTGAATTTGCCGAAAATACAGCAATGATTAAATCAGATATATTTGATAATTCCTTTGCATCGGAGTGTTTATTCAAAGCAGCACCTTCCATTAAAACAAGGTCATATCCGTTAGTAAGATTCAGAATTTTATTTTTAAAATTCTGTAATCCACCAAGTTCATCAGGTGAATATGATCCGCCTCTGCATCCTACTATATCAATATTTGTCATTGAGGTTTTTGATATAGCATTATCAACACTAATCAAATCTTCAAGAAAATCTTCAAGAGCAGGAGAGGCACCAAAATTAATTGTGAGAGAATTATGTGCAAAATTTGTATCAACGATAAGTATTTTTTTACCAATTAAAGCAAAAGAATATGCAAGACATGAAATCACTAAAGTTTTTCCTGTGCCATCTTCAGTGCTTGTAGTTAAGAGAAATTTTTTATCTTTTAATTTTTCTGATAAAGAATATCTGAGCGATCTTAGAAGTTGCCTGAACAATTCAGATTCAGGATCAAGTTGGTTATCACTGAATATTTCTTTAAGATTTATCTGATTTTTATTTACTCTATTTAGATTACCTATCAGGTCAAGATTAGTAATTTTTGTGAAATGTTTTGGTGATTTTAAAGTCTGGTCAATATATTCTAAAACGAAAATCAAAACAACTGACATCAAGAAACTTACAACACCGGCGAGAATTACAGTCAACATTTTTTTAGATGCTTCCGGTTTATTCGCAGGTTCTCCGAATTCAGTCTGCTTCATAGTCTCTGCAAGATTCATATTATCAAATCTTGCAAGATTATATTTATTTAAAATCATTAAATATACATCAGATGCAACTGTTATTTCTCTTTCATAAGCAGATATCTCTGCTTCTTTAGGAGCAAAACTCATAACAAGTTGATTCAATCTGTTAAGTTCTTTATCCATTGACTGAACGGCATATCTTGAAATCTCAAGATCCAGTTCGTATTCAATTCTTTTTGTTACAAGTTCATCCCTGGTAGCATTAGGGTCTAATAAAAACTTATCGGAAGCAAGAACAATTTCAGATTCAAGTTGTTTTTTAGTTTCATCAATTTGATTTTTTATAATATCATCACTTAGTCCTTTAGTGATATATTCATCAGTTAGAGTTTTTATTCTGTCTTTTAATTCGGCTATTCTCTCATTATATGGTCTGGCATCTGCTTCAAAATACATTTTTTCTTTACTTGTAAATTTACTGTCAATCAAATCAATCGCTTCCACGAGAGCTGGAATATTTTTATTCTGTTGTTCCCTCGCCAGTTCAAGTTCCGCTTTTTGATCTACAAGTGCTTTTGTCTGTTCATAAAGATTGATTACACCATTAGCCATTTTATATCTTTTTAAATCATCAATTTTTTCATCAAGTTCTTTTTTCTTTTGTTCCGCAAGATCCGCAAAATAATTTAAAGCAACATCACTTTTAATTGCCGTTAGTTTTTTAAAGTATCTTATAAACTCGTTAATTTCAGTATTGACCACAAATGCAGAGAGATCAGGATTTTCAGATTCAAACTCTACTTTAATGAAATCACTGCTGCCTTCCCTTTCAACTTTCATTTTTGAAAGTAAAGAATTGTAATCATATTTCATACTTTCAAGAAGTTCAATTATACCTCTCTCATCGTTAATAGCATTAGTGAGAGATTGCATTGAGTCAATTTTATAATCAAGAATTTTAAGGACATTGGATTTTGCTTCCTGATTCATTGATAACATTAATTTAGAGGGCTCTCTGAATGGTTTTGAATTTGCAATATCATTTTTCAAAAGTTTATAACCCACCAAATCCACAACTTTTTTGGATTTCATTAATTCAATCAGGTTGCCGAATTTATTCTGAATATCAAACTGTTGAAGTGCTTGACCTTCAGCTGTTATTGAAAGTTGAGTTTCATCAGTTATGCCGGTAGCTAACTGAGCAGTTGATTTATATACGTCAGGAAGATTTTTTACCAGAAAGTAAGTTATAATAACGGCAATAATAGGAAGAATTATTAAAATTAATTTTCTTCGAAGTAATATTTTTATGAAATTTACAATATCCATTATTTAAATATATCCTCCCATCTCATACCGAGAATTTCTTCGAGTGATGCTTTAGTAAATGCAAGATCACCAATTGATACTGCCTGTCTTTCCTGGTTATCCGTATAAACCCTTAAAGCATTGTTATATGTTTCAAGTGTTGTTTCTCCGTTTTCATATCTGTATCTCACAAGCATCAAAGTTGACTGTGCATCATTAACCGCTTCTGACCTGATTCTTAACATTGCAATATTCTGTTTATATAAAGCATATCTCTGTATCACTTGAGTTCTTATATATAATCTATGATTTAATAAATTTGCATTAGCAACTAAAACTTCTTCTTCGGACTGGCGGATAACACTGGGAACTCTGAAAAGAGATCCTATATTAACACTTATTCCGACTCCGAATCTTTGCAATTTGTCGGTAGATTGTACAGAAGAATTTGTATTAGATCCGCTCGGATCAAATGTATAAGTAAAATTTAAAGCATCCAACCAAGACCATTTGGATTGATGCAATTCTTCTTCAGCCTGAATTTTTTTGCTCCTGTATAATTGAGGCATAGGATTATTATCCCAAGCAATTTTCACAAGATACTCAATTGTATCAGTGATAGAAGGATTCGGTTCAACGATACGGTTTGTATCAATTTGAGAAAATGCAATTTCAGTACATAAAAAAATAAACAGTAATAAAACCTTCATAGATTTTTTAATTTACAGGATTTCTTCCGATACTAAAATATTTAAATCCTGTTGATTTTAATTTTTCAGGACTGAAAATATTTCTTCCGTCAAATATTACTTTCTCTTTTAGTTTGGATGCGATATCATCAAAATCAGGATTTCTGAATTCATTCCATTCAGTCAGAATTAACAGTGCATCTGCATTTTCAAGTGCATCAAATTCATTATCACAATATTTAATTGTATTCTTTAAATAATATTCAGCAGTTTCTTTAGCAGCCGGATCATAAGCAGAAACTGTCGCACCGTGTTTTAATAATTCATTGATAATTATTATAGAAGGTGCTTCTCTCATATCATCAGTATTAGGTTTAAAAGCCAACCCCCAAATTGCGAAATGTTTTCCCTTTAAATCGTTTCCATAATATTTTAAAACTTTATTTACTAAAACAAGTTTTTGATTCTTGTTGACTTTATCAACTTCAGTCAGCAACGTCATTTCAGATGAATTTTCCTGAGATGTTTTTATCAAAGCATTTACATCTTTTGGAAAACATGACCCGCCATATCCGATACCGGCAAAGAGAAATCTTTTTCCTATTCTGTTATCTGCACCCATTCCTTTTCTTATTAAATCAACATCTGCACCAACAACCTCACAGAAATTTGCGAGTTGATTCATAAATGTAATTCTCATTGCAAGATATGAATTAGCAGCATATTTAGTGACTTCTGAACTTGCGGTATCCATTTCGATAATCGGATTTCCTTGTCTGACAAATGGTTCATACAAAGTTCTCATTTTTTCGAATGTATTTTTTGAACTGCTTCCGACAACTATTCTGTCCGGTTTCATAAAGTCATCAACTGCATATCCTTCTCTTAAAAATTCAGGATTTGAAACTATGTCAAAATTTTTAATCCCGTGTTTGCTTATAATATTTTCAACTTTTTGTGCGGTGCCTACGGGAACTGTGCTTTTATTCACAATAATTTTTTGTTCAGTAACATTATTCTCTTTCATAATCTTACCGATATCATCCGCAACTTTCATTACATATTGTAAATCAGCAGAGCCGTCTTCACCTTGAGGTGTCGGAAGACAAAGAAAAATTATTTCAGATTCTATCACGGCTTTTTTCAAATCATCCGAAAATGTTAATCTTCCTTTATCAATATTTCTTTGGAATAATAAATCAAGTCCGGGCTCATAAATTGTTACTTCTCTGTTTCTAAGTTTTTTTAACTTTTCCTGAGAGTTATCAATACAAATAACCTGATTCCCCATTTCGGCGAAACAAGTTCCGGAAACAAGTCCGACATATCCGGTACCAATAATTGCTAATTCCATAAGTTTTTTTCTGTCTTTAAAATAATTTATTTAAAATTAACTATAAATGAAATCTCTATCTATGTCTTTAAATTTTTTATTCAGTTTATCTTTCTCAGAAATATTTTTTACTTCAACTTTCCAGTCAATTTTCAAATCTTCATCAAAGAATATGATTCCTCTCTCGTCTTTTTTACTATATTGAGCAGTGCATTTATACATAAATATTGCAGTCTCACTTAATACAGAAAATCCATGTGCAAAACCCGGTGGGATCCATATTTGTCTGTGATTTTCTTCACTCAATTCTGTTGAATACCACTTTCCAAAAGTGGGAGAACCAAACCTTATATCAACCGATACATCTAACACTTTTCCTTGTATTACCTGACATAATTTACCTTGAGCGAATTCACCAATTTGATAATGCAAACCTCTGATAGTACCATATCCTGATTTTGATATATTATCCTGAACAAAATTTTCCTTTATTCCGATTTCTTTATATTTATAATCCGAAAACGATTCAAAAAAGAAACCTCTGTTATCGCTGAAGACATCAGGTTCAATTATCAAAACATCCTTTACATTAGCTTCATATACTTTCATTATTCTGCTTCTTTAATAAATTTTTCAAGATAAGACCTGTATAATGATTTCGGCATTTCATTAATAGCAATTTGCAATCCAATTTTATCAATGAAATTTTTCCTATATGCAATTTCTTCAAGGCAAGCGACTTTTAAACCTTGTCTGTCTTCAATTACTCCGAAAAAATTTGATGCCTGTAATAATGACTGTGGAGTTCCTGTATCAAGCCAAGCTACTCCCCTTCCGATTTTTTCAACTCGTAGATTTCCGGATTTTAAATATTCTTTGTTTACATCTGTTATTTCGAGTTCACCTCTCGGAGATGGTTTTAAATTCTTTGATATCTCTACAACATCATTGTTATAAACATATAATCCGGGTACTGCGTAATTAGTTTTAGGTTTATCAGGTTTCTCTTCTATTGAAATTACATTTCCTTCTTTATCAAATTCAACAATACCGTATCTTTCAGGATCATTCACTTGATACCCGAAAATTGTAGCACCGTGATTATTTTTTATTGCATGATAAAAAAAGTCAAGATTACCATAAAATATATTATCTCCAAGAATTAGACTAACGCTGTCTCTTCCAATAAATTCTTCTCCTAAAATAAATGCTTCTGCTATTCCATTTGGTGCGGATTGAACTTTATATGAAACTGAAATTCCGAGATGTTTACCGTCTCCAAAAAGTTTTTTGTAATGAGGTATAGTTTCGTCATTTGATATAATCAAAATATCAGAAATTCCTGCCAGCATTAAAACCGAAACCGGATAATAGATAAGTGGTTTATCATAAATAAGCGTTAACTGTTTACTGTAAATCTTTGAAATCGGATACATCCTTGAACCCGCACCACCTGCGAGGACTATACCTTTCATTAAATTGCTCCTTCTCTTTTTACTACAGATTTAAAAGTTTCGAATAATACTTTTAAATACCCTTTATAAGTTTTAAATTCACCGTATTCACCAAGATATTGTTTATCTTTATAATCAATATTTTCCATAACAGACTGCATTGTATCATGTAACGCTCTTTCTTCCGCTGTAAGATTTGATCTACCTCTTGCCTGCCAAAATCCGGCAAGACCAAGTTTACCCTGAAATCTGACTTTCGCTGTTTCTGATAAATCCAGAATTTCATTTCCTGATTCTGATTTTAATCCTTCATCGAGTAATTCTTTTGCTTCATACGTCGGCAAAGCCCAAATACCAACAAGACTCATTTGACCTTTTAAAACATTCCAGAATAACGGCAATTCGTCAATTGAAGTTTTTCTTAATATTCTGCCAATCTTTGTTACACGCGGATCATTCTCAATTTTTCTGAACGGACCCGTATCATATTTATTTTTTAAATCTTTAACTCTCTTATCAGCATCAACATACATAGTTCTGAATACATAATATTTAACAGGTTTCTCTTTAATAAATACATACCAGTGACTTCCCTTTTTTTCAACTTCAGGTGCTTTAAGTCTTTTTGAAATATAAAAAACCGGACCTTTAGAGTCTAACTTAATTAAAATTGCTACTATTAAAAAAACAGGACTTAAAAATAACAAAGCAAAAAATGCAACGACTCTATCTGTCAGATTTATCAGGAACTGATCAAATCTTGTTTTAAAAGGGACTATATGATGTGACATCAAAACTTTGTCATCATCTATAAATAATCCAAAATTATTAGGTACACTAAGATGATAATTCTGATTTACTACCGATTGTTTAATTTCTACTTCTTTACCGATGTATGTATTACTAAGAATAACACTTTCGTTTAAAATGGCATTCTCATCTATAAAAACTTCGTCTCCAATTACAAGAGGACCGGTAAGTTTAACACCTTGTTTAACAACACAGTTTTTACCTATCAATATACTTCCTTTTGCATTTGCAAAAACTTCTTTATCAATTTTGGAAGTCTCATCTATTTTCACATTGTTCTTAACAGCAAAACTGTCAAAACCAAATTCTTTAACCTTACCCGAAACAACATCAAGATTCACTTTCCAGTATTCTTTTAAACTTCCGATATCATTCCAGTCAAATTCAGATTTAAAAGCGTAAAAAGGGTAATTTATTTCAAGCAATTTTGGAAACAACTGATAACCAAAATCATATTCTTCCTTACCCGGAATTAAATTTAAAATTTCCGGTTCGAAAATATAAATACCGGTATTAATTAAATTAGATAATGCTTCATCAGGTTTAGGTTTTTCCTGAAACCGTAATATTTTATTTTCTTCATTAGTTACAACAACTCCAAATTTAGAAGGATCATCAACTTGTTTAACAGCAATTGTAGCTTTTGAATTTTTTTCTTTATGAAATTTTAACATAGCGGACAGGTCAATATTAGTAAAGCCATCTCCGCTTAAAACTACAAAAGTATCATTAAAAAAACTTTGGACACGTTTAATTGCACCAGCAGTACCAAGTAATTTCTTTTCAAGCGAATAAGATATATTAACTCCGAAGTCTTTTCCGTCTTTAAAATATTTATCAATATTTTCAGGGAGATAATAAAGATTCATTTTAATATCCCTGATATTATGTCTCTTACAAAGATTGATTGTATGTTCCAATGCCGGTTTATTGACAATAGGTAACATTGGCTTTGGAATTGTGAGAGTTAAAGGAATTAATCTCGAACCTATACCTGCTGAAAGTATAAATGCTTTCATATAAATTCTTTTATACTTTTTTTCAGGAAAAATATATCAACATTATCTTCAGACCTTTTGTATGAAAAATGTTCTGAAAGTGAAGTTATCAGCATTATACCATAATGTTCGGGAATGTTTTCTATCTCAGCATTTTCTTCAGGCAATTTTATACATTTAAAAAATAATTCTTTCTCTCCCAATACTTTACAAAGAACTTCGTTCTCCGAATCATGATAAAGTATAAATTCATCATTATGAATCTCCGCAGGATAAGGAGGATAATATGAAGTATCCTTTTGATGAGAAAGTAACTTCACCGGTTTTATCATAAATCCTTTTCCGACAAGTTCAATTCTGATTTCAAGATGATCATTAACAATATCATAGTTGATTTTTATCTTGTCAGTGTTTCCGTGAAGAACGCAGTTCGAGAATAATTCATAAATAATCAGTTTCAGGTCTGTCATAAAATCAGTTTCTCTCTGTTCATTTTCAAATTTAATTCTCGACCTCGAAAAGGCTTCCGTTACATCACTTACAAAATGTATATTCTCAATCTTTGATGGAACATATAATGTTATTTTATCCATCTTATTAAATTTTAAAATTAGAAACTGTTAATGGCATCCTGTTTGTTATCAAAAATTTCAAATACCTTATAAAGTCTTGTCAGTTCAAACATTGCTCTTACCGGAGGTTGTAGTTCTACAACTTTTATGTCACCTTTTATGGAAGTAACTTTTTTTAATCCGGAAACTACCGCTCCAAGAAAAGAACTGTCAACAAATTCAACATTTGATAAATCAAGAATTATTTTTTTCTTCTGCTGATTATCAATTATATCAAACAGAAACGCTTTAAATTCCTTGACCACATCAACTGTTGCTCTTTTTAGATTGATTTTTATACAGGTTACCCCGTTTTCTTCGGTAACTTCGTAATTCATAATGTTTCTCCTTTTGTTATTGTAATCTTTTTACCCTTTCCCAAACTACTGTTTGTTCACCCTTTTTGAATCTCATAAAACCCGCAATTGCGGCGATATTCATAAGAGTTAAAACATATGGAAGGTAAAATATTTTTATTTTTATTTTTTTTTGTTCAAGTAAATAACCTGTTAATGAACACGTATAAAATAAAATTTGAATTATTAAAATATAAGTATAAAATAATGGATTTTTATAAATTAAAACTGCATTAAACAATAATACAACAGGAAGTAAAAAAGGAACAATTGCCCATCTCAATACTCTATGTGAGAAATATTCAAACGTTACTACTCCAAATTTAAAAGGATTTAATAATTTCTTCAACCAAACAATTGCCTGAAATCCACCTGCAGCAATTCTTGCCCGTCTTTTAAATTCTGATTCCATATTCAAAGAAGGTTCTTCTTCCGCATATGCGTCAGGTTCATAAACTATTCTGTAACCTTCCTCCACAAGTTTCATTGACAAAACAAAATCTTCAATGATAGCATTATGAGGAACACCTTGTCCCCAAAGTGATTTTCTTATTGCAAAAATTTCTCCTGCTGCTCCGCACGCTGTGTATAAACTTGAATCCTGTTTTTTTAGATATGATTCATATTTCCAGTATAAACCTTCGCCTTCTCCACTTGTAGATTTTTCATTTGCTTTAACTCTTTTCTCACCTGCAACACATCCTACAGAATTATCTTTAAAATGCTTAACGAGATTTTTTATTGATTCTTTATTGAACATACTGTTAGCATCTGAAAAAACCAAGATCTCTCCTGTGGCAATTGAGACAGTTCTATTAACCTGCGAGATTTTTCCTTTTCTCTTCACATCCTTCGTAATCAAAACATTCATTTCAGAAATATCATCTTCGTTAGACTGTATATATGAATCAATTTTATTTTTAGAGTTGATTGTTATCTGTCTCTTATACACATCTCCG